>JAHEZC010000139.1 GCA_023251275.1 Parafilimonas sp.
TTTCTTTAAGGTGATGAAGGAACGATAAAGCCTGTATAGTTTTAGCGAGGCCCATGTCATCAGCAAGAATACCTCCCCAATGCACTTCGCCGAGATAATTCAGCCATTGAAAACCGGATTTTTGATATGGGCGAAGTATATGCTCCAAATGATGGGGAGCTTCTACAGCTTTAATAGAGTGATTATCGCGAAGCTTCTCATATTTTACTTCAAGCTGTACAAATAATTCTTCTTCATCGCGTTGGTTATAGAGGTCTTCAATAACGCTGTAATGATATTTGCTCAGTTTGATGTGAGAAGCTTTGCCTTCGCCAATACGAAAAAGCAGGGAATATTTTTTTAACCATTCTTCCGGCAATATGCCGAGAGAGCCATCCTGCAATTCTACATATTGCTGTTTTCCTGTGAGCGCTTTTTTTACATCGGCTACACTTACTTTCTGGTCGCCGAAATGAATATCTATTTTTGCATCGAACCAGTCTGTGTGGCCGCTGATATAAATTTTGGTGGATGGCCTTGCGGTATTGAAACGGAAATTTTTCAGTGACTCAAATCCATATACCGGTATGTTCATTTCTTTCACTGCATCTGCGAATAAAAAGAACCAGTTATTTTTTAAAACATCGGTTCCTTTCAAAGCGAGAATGTTTCCATCCTCAGGATGAATAAACTGTGAATGAAGGCTTTCAATTTTATGAACGAATTCCTTTTCTGCAGTTGCATTGCGATGAATGACAAGAAGTTTATCTGCCATGGGCAGAATAATTTTTTCTTTATCGCCATGCCGTACATCGTATCCTTTATAAGTAAAAATTGGCTGAAATAAAAGATAGTCGCCTCTTTCCCTGAGCAAAATTTTTATCTCAGGCTTTATATTTTTTATTTCTTCGCGCTGCACATTGGCAAACTGTATATTGTATTCTTTTGATAAGGGAAGAATAAATTTCTGCAGTTGTGTGCTCCATTCTTCTTTTGAAATGATGATCTTTCCTGACGGCAAAAATTTCTCGGTCAGCACAACATCTTCCGGTTTTTGCCACAGGTAGAAATGATCATGAAGCTTATAGACAAGTGGTGAAGAAATTTCATTTTCCGAAATGCTGAAGCTGCCACTCTCCATTTTTACAAGGCAGCTCACTTCGTACGTTTCATTTACAAAGTTTACAGTAAACTCCGGCGACAAAAATTTCAAGGCACATTTTGCATGCTGCAAATTCGCAGTGTAAAACGTTTTGTGCGGAGGAAGAAAGAAAACAAAATTGCTCTCTGCTATTTCACTAAATAATTTTTTATATTTCGGATGAAGATATTCTGTAATGAGATCACGTGTTTCTTCCGGTAACTCATCATCATATTGCTGAATAATATTTTCCCATATTCCGCTGAAAGGTGAGTTGCGGCTGAGATAACGGCTTACTTCTGCAGGCAACAGCTTACGCAATTGCTGCATCAGCATTTTATCGTTTTCATCAAATACTTCAGTGTTTATAAATTTTGTGAGGTCGAGCTTTTCTGCCTTACCGATAAAAGCATCTCCTGCATCATTTATTTCGCCCTGCACTGCATCCGCCTGCAGATACGGGTAGTGGTGCGGGTTGTAGCTGAAAACGATGCCCAGTTTAACAAGCTGCTTTGTTATCATCTCTTCATCTGATATGACAATCGTTTCAGCAGGAATTTGAAATGGTTTTAAAGGCGTAAGTGAAGGAATAATTCTTTTAATAGAAGTATCGAGCACACGGAGAAAAGGCTTTCCATCTTTATAAGTAAATTCAAATTTGCCTTCTATATCATCATCGAGGGAATAGCCGTATAAGGAAAGTAATTTATCCTTTTCTTTATTCCAGTTGCGGATGCTGTCAAAATAATTCGGGCCGTAACTGTTCAATAACTGCAGCAGCACAACTGCCTTATGCATGCATAATGGATGCCTGTCATCACTTTGGCATGTGCAGCTTGTATCGAAATTTCTTTCTTCATTCTTTTGGATCACCACTTTGTAAATAATGCCTTCATCTTCCAGTTCCGCCTGTACTCTTTCATCCCTTGTATCAAGAATATTTGCTTTATTACTGCGCAGGTAATTTTCTGATCTTGTGAATGCATCTGACGAGGTGAGCAGTTTTATTAATTTCAGATCCAGTTGTTTCATCTTTACAATGGTGTGCCGCTGATCATAGACCATTTCTTTTTCCACGAGTAAATTCTTATCCACCAGGTCCTGCAACTGGAAAAGCGCAGCGGCTTCGTGCCGGCATATTTCACCAAGATTATAGGGACATCCGCAACGCAGCGATATTGTTTTGGGATCTTTGAATTTGCTGATGTTTACTTTATAATAGGTGGCATACACATCATCCTTCACCCGAAAAATAACTGAGCTCAGCAATTCATCATACTCCACCAGTTCTATATTACCTGTGATATGAATTTTCTTGCCGCGTCGAATTACTTCATCGGTGCCATGGTTATAAATATATTTGACTAAGTGCGGTAAGGCCATTGTCAGTTTGCAATTTTGCTGTCAGCAGTTTTGCAAAATGAGCAACAAAATTGCCCGGTGTTTTTTTTGCTGACTGCTATCCCGTTCAGAAAAGACCAATTTGCAAAAGTAAAGAAATTAAGATCATTCTGCGAAACGCATTGGGGAAATCTGAAATGAAAAGTTTGTTAAGGTGGGCTGATCAGAAATGAGCCTGTTATTTTTTCAGCCTGTTATTTTAAAATGCTTTATGGTTTTAGACATGCTGACACCTTCGCATTCAATTAAGTTTTCAGTTATTCAACGATCAATGCACCGTCTCTATATACAGGCAGCACATTGGCAGTATCAGGCAAGATACAATATTCGAGGTCTTTTTCGAAACCGTAAGAAGCAAGGCGATGCCAGTGGTTTGTTTTTCTGATGAAGCAGGGCATATCTGCTTTGTGATGGCGATACATTTCTTCAGCCATCAGGCTGCTGTCGCAATGGATTGTAAAATTTTCTTTGATGCCGCTGATCACCGAACCGGCAAATAATGTGTCTTCGAGATTGATGCGGTTCTTCCATGCGGAGCAAGCCAGGATAACATTTTTCCTTGTTTCTTTCAAATGGCTTTGTATGGCGGAAAGATTGGAAAACGAACCGGCGACAATTTCAGATGCGCCTCTTTCTAAAGCCATGTGCAATAACCGTGTTCCATTCGTCGTGGTAAGTACTAGGGTTTTTCCATGAATAAACTCACGTGGATATTCTGCGGGAGAATTGCCATGCTGCAAGCCTTCAATTATTTTACCGTCTCTTTCGCCTGCGGTAATGGCATTTAGTTTTTTTCCTGTTTCTATGCATTCCATCACGCTCTCTACAGGAATCACTTTTGCAGCGCCGTTATACAAAGCTGTGGCAATTGTGGACGTGGCTCGAAAAACATCTATGATCACCACAATGCTGTCAGAAATGTCGTAGAGATTTAGAAGGCTTGGAGATAGCACAGTATCGAGGAAAGGTTTGGTATTCATAAAGGAGCAAATATAAATCACAGAGGTTATTGTCAGCATTGATTCTTCATTGCTGAAATGAAAAAAGGTGCCGTGGTTCTGCCACAAGCACCTTGAATGGAAAGGAATGCACACTATTTTTGAGGTGAACTTAATGCATCATTTTTCTTTCCTGCTCAGTATCAGCACATCATTGGCCTCCACTTCCGTGATGTATTTTTTGTTGCCGTCTTTGTCGTTGTAGCTGCGGCTTACCAGTTTCCCTTCCACCATCACTTCAATGCCTTTTGTAAAGTATTTTTCCACAAATTCTGCTGTCTTTCCCCACGCAACAACTGTATGCCATTGCGTTTCTGTTACTTTTTCTCCTTTCGCATTGCGGTAGGTTTCATTGGTGGCGAGGCTCATGCGTGCCAGTTTTGTTCCGCCATTTACTGCTTTTACTTCCGGGGCATTACCAAGATTGCCGATCAGTTGTACTTTGTTCTTCAGGTTGTTCATGACTTTTCGTTTTAAATGTTTATTAATTCAGTTTTTTTAATTTCCGGCGATTAACCGATTGATGACACAAAGTTGTGATGATGAAAAAGCCGTAATCGGTTTTTATTCATTTACTTGCGGATAAAAACGTTTTTAATCGTTTAAAAACGGATATTTTTTGTACCTTGTTTGCATGGAAACGGAAAAAAAACTCTGCCTTGAATGCGGCAAACCCCTTAGGGGAAGGGCAGATAAGAAATTTTGTGATGACTATTGCCGCAACGCTTACAACAATAAAATCAAAAGCGAAGACAACACGTACATCCGGCAGGTAAATCTATTATTGAAAAAAAACCGGCGGGTATTAGAAGAATTGTTGGGCCGTGAGGAGATGATAAAATATCCGAAATCAAAGTTTACTGATAAAGGTTTCCACTTTAAATATCACACGCACCAATATGTAAATAAGAAAGGCAATATTTATTATTTCTGTTATGAGTACGGTTACCTGCCCCTCGAAAATGATTGGTATCTGATCGTGAAGAAGAAGCAGGATAATTAATCAAACCCGCTGGTCTATGAATTAATACGTTATGGAACACCAGGATATTTCACAATACATTGCGCATCTTTCTTACGCAGGAATTTTTCTTTGGTTCCTGGTAATTGAGCAACTTGTTCCTGTACCGGAGGAAGTATCTATTATGAGCCTTGGTTACATTGCTGCGCATACCGCATTAAATCCTTTTATATGCTGGGCGGCAGCTTTAAGCGGATTGCTTGTCACAGATAGTATTTTGTATTATCTTTCGGTTAGAGGGAGCCGGATTTCAAAAAAATTGCTGAACAGAATCAACAGGAAAATAATGAACAGGATTCAAAAAAATCTGAAAGTAAATACTGCCAAAACACTTTTATTTCTTTCGTTTATCCCCAAGCTTCGGTTTTTCAGCCCTATAGCTGCCGGTGTTACGGGCATATCATGGAAGTATTTTTTTCTTATTAATTCTATCGCCACAATTCTCTACCTGACAGTATATATGTTGACAGGCATTTTTTTCCATAACCAACTTGAGGCAATTCTTCACAGGCTTGAATTGCTGAAACACTCAATTTTCATATTGGTAATGATTTTCATAACGGTAATTGTTTTCATCAAAGCCCGGAAAATTATTTTTAATACAGCACAAAAAGATAATCCCTCATAAATCATTTATGAAGATACCGGATGCCATGAATGCGATGATTTTGGAAGCTCCGAAAAAGCCATTGGTTCATAAAGAAGTTCCAACTCCATCGCCAAATGAAGAACAGGTGTTGATCAAGGTAATTGCCTGCGGCGTCTGCCGAACAGATCTGCATATTGCGGATGGCGAGCTCGCAAAGCCGAAACTTCCGTTGATTTTAGGTCATGAAATTGCAGGAATGGTGGTGAAAAAAGGAAGCTCTGTAACTCAACTCGAAACGGGTGATATTGTAGGGGTACCATGGCTTGGCTATACCTGCGGTAAATGCCGATACTGTCTCAGGAACAAGGAAAATCTATGCGAAAATGCAGGATTTACCGGCTATACTATTGATGGCGGATATGCAGAGTTTACCGTGGCTTATCAGCAGTATTGTTTCAAGCTTGATGCGATGTATGCCAATGCTTCAGGCGCTCCGTTATTATGTGCGGGCCTTATTGGCTTTCGCTCTTACAACATGATTGATAAGGAAGCAGAAAAGATCGGGATCTATGGATTTGGTGCTGCCGCTCATATTTTAATACAGGTAGCGATTTATGAGGCCAAGAAAATATATGCCTTTACGAGAGAAGGCGACTATGCCGCACAAAAATTTGCGCTTCAATTGGGTGCGGTTTGGGCAGGCGATTCAACACAGTCGCCGCCTGATAAGTTAGATGCCGCCATTATTTTTGCACCTGTCGGTGCACTTGTTCCAAAGGCTTTGCATGATGTTGATAAAGGCGGTGCAGTCGTGTGCGGGGGCATTCACATGAGTGACATTCCTTCTTTCTCTTATGATATACTTTGGGAAGAAAGAATGCTTCGTTCTGTTGCAAACCTTACAAGAAAAGACGGAGAGTCTTTTTTGCATTTAGCGCCGCTTGTTCCTGTTAAAACTGAAACACAATTGTTTACTTTATTACAAGCCAATGAAGCTTTGGAAAGTCTCAGAAGCGGGAAAGTACACGGCGCAGCAGTATTAGTAATGGAGTGAAGATAAATATGATTCAGGCAATGAAGGAATATGCGAATGACGCAAATTTCATCAGATGTTTTTCCCCGTTTCATATCAGGAGATTCGGATGAGGGAAACTACTTTTTGGGAAGTTTCATAAAATAATAAATGAACCCAATAGCAAAAATAATATGAATGACTGTGCCGGGAATAAGCCCTGAAACTTTTGTAAAAATTCCTTTTTGATAGGCAACCCAGTCAATAGGAATTGAAATGATATGCATGAGAATGCTGCCGATAAAAATTGCACGAAGTGCAATAGAGCCTTCATCCTTTCTCGCAAGAAAGGTAATTACCGCAATAGAGAACAACATTACACATACGGCTTGCAAAACGATATTTGTTGTATCATTGAGTTGGACTCCCATGCCCTCCATCATTTTACCAGCAGCAGCAATCATATAAACAGCGAAGAGTGCCCCGACAGCAGCAGCAATAGTTAAAAATGTTTGCCTTTTCATATAATTTGTTTTTGAGATTACGGAATAGCTATTCCTTCTCACAGCTCTCTCCGCAGAAATAGTCTCTTAGCTCTTCAAACTGCTCCGTATATAATCCTGAAGGTACCAAGCCCGACAGAAATATCCACTGCATACATACAGCCCATGACAGAATACCTCACTATCTTTTCTTGAAATAGTTTTCCTTACACTCCTTCAACGGCAAAGTAATAAACTTTATTTAAGAATTCGGCAGCAATTCAGGAATGCCGTAAAGTCCGTTAGCTCTTCACAAGCCCTGTATGGAGAATGCGGGAAATGAAGGTTTCTAACTAATAGAAAAATTGTTTTCAATCTCAGCGTGCAAAGCGTCTGTGATTTTTTTATTGCACCTAGTCAATTTTTGTGTAAGAATGTTCAATAAATAATT
>JAHEZC010000140.1 GCA_023251275.1 Parafilimonas sp.
CCAAAAGCGATGCAGGATGAAGACTCTCCCCTGAATTTTACCATGGAGGGTTATAAAGGCCTCCCTCCTTCATCTATGATTCCTTTCTTCTGGTCCCCGGGATGGAACTCAGTTCAATCTGTTACGAAGTACCAGGACGAACCGGGAGGTCATTTGCGCGGAGGAGACCCGGGCGTAAAGTTATTCAAAGAAAAAAATGGAGCATTTCCCTCCTTTTTTAAAGATATCCCTGAAGCTTTCGTGGTAAGAACTAAAAATTGGTTGTTGTTGCCGCAACATCATGCACTCGGTTCAGGTGAACTGAGTATTTACACAAAAGCCATTGACGAACTTTCACCAAAACCATTTGTTACATTATCATCTCACGATGCAAAAGAAATAGGTGCAGAAAATGATTCAATGATAAAATTAATAGCAGATAAAAAAGAATATACACTTCCATTAAAAATAAACAAAGAATTGAGCAACGGAGTAGCTCTTGCCTCGGCGGGTTTGCGCGGGATGATGGCAATGAGTTGGGGAACATGGGTAAGAATTGAAAAAGTTTAAGCTGAATGACCACAGAATAAACCATTTATTATGACTGTAATGCAACATGTATGGATCGTTCTCGGAGTTTTGTTTGTGCTGCTTAATATTGGAGCCGGGCTTATCTGGGTTGAGAGGAGAATGCTCGCTTTATGGCAGGACAGGCTGGGACCTAACCGTGCAGGGCCTTTAGGAATTTTAATCGTGCTGGCCGATACTTTAAAATTATTTTTCAAAGAAGACTGGGTTCCGCCCTTTGCAGATAAATGGGTATTTATCATCGCACCTGCAATTGTAGTTGCGAGTGTGCTGATGAGTTTTGTTGTTATACCCTTTGCTCCAGGTATTGTGGTTGCCGATCTCAACGTAGGCTTATTATTTTTTCTTGCCATGTCCTCCATCGGGGTATATAGTATCGTGCTCGGCGGTTGGGCTTCTAACAACAAGTATGCTTTGCTGGGAGCATTACGCGGAGCGTCTCAAATGATCGCTTACGAAGTGTTTATGGGTTTGTCATTAATGGGAGTAGTAATGATGACAGGTTCTTTCAAGCTTACTGACATTGTAGAAGCGCAGAGAGATATGTGGTTTTTTATAAAACAGCCTATTGGTCTTGTTATCTTTTTTATAGCAGGCATTGCAGAGACACATCGTCTCCCTTTTGATATTCCCGAAGCAGAAAGTGAATTGATTGCCGGGTATCATGCAGAATATTCAGGGATGAAGTTCGGGATGTTTTTCATCGGGGAGTACCTGGGGATCACATTGATTTCTGCAATGACAGCAACAATATTCTTTGGTGGTTGGTTAGGCCCTGAATTTCTGCCGGGATGGGTATGGTTTTTCACCAAGACTTTTGCTTTTATACTGTTTTTTATACTGTTGCGGGCATCACTTCCAAGACCACGATATGATCAGTTGATGGAATATGGATGGAAAATATTGCTGCCTTTAGTGTTGGCAAATGTGATGATAACAGGAGCAGTATTGTTATGGCTGAAAGGATAGTGAAAAGTAAATCTGTTTTGAATTTACCGGTTTATTGAAATTCAAAAGTTTGCAGAAGATTATATAGTATGAATAACAGTTTATTGAAAATAGCATTAATAATAATAAATCGCTACGCCGGTCGGTGGAGTGGAGGATCATTATGATAAGTCATATCCGAACAATGTGGTTAACTTTTATACACCTCTTTAAGAAGAAGGTGACGATTCAATATCCTGAAGAGAAAATAAAGTTACACCCGCGCTGGCGTGGGAGGATAGTCCTGACTACAGACCCCGACGGTGGAGAAAGATGTGTGGGCTGCTATCTCTGCGCAGTGGCATGCCCTGTGGATTGCATAGCATTGCAAGCTACTGAAGATGAGAATGGAAGACGTTACCCCGAGTTTTTCCGCATCAATTTTTCACGCTGCATTTTTTGTGGCTATTGTGAGGAGGCTTGCCCTACTTATGCCATCCAATTGATCCCTGATTTTGAAATGGGAGAATATAACCGGCAAAATCTTGTGTTTGAAAAAGAAGATTTGCTGATTAACAGCCAGGGAAAATATCCCGGTTACAATTTTTATAAGGTGGCTGGTCTCGATGCGGGTGTAAAAGGAAAAGGCGAAGGTGAAAATGAAGAAGAGCCTGTGGATGTACATAGCTTATTGCCGTAAATGAGTATTTCTTTTGGATGTTCTATTGTGCCTGAGGTTTTTGCAGAAGGGATTAATAATAATAATTGAACAATAAAAAATTTGTGATTGAGAACGACAATTAATTGATTTCATCATTCACATTTATTCCGAATATGCCGCTTTTGTTTTATACATCATCTGTCATTGCCATTCTTGCAACAATTATGGTTATTACCCGGTATCATCCTATACATGCCCTGTTATACCTTGTTGTATCATTTCTTGCAGTGGCGATGATTTTTTTATCACTCGGTGCACCATTCGTAGCAGTTTTGGAAGTTATCCTGTATGCCGGAGCAATAATAGTCTTGTTGATCTTTGTTGTGATGATGCTAAATCTTGGAACCGACACTGCTACGCAGGAAAAACAATGGCTGCAGCCCAAGGTCTGGATTGGTCCTTCACTGCTGGCTTTAGTTTTACTGTCAGAAATGGTTATTTTATTGATGCAGGGTGACAATGCTGATATGCAGGTTACCCCTGTGGAAATAAAACAAGTATCTATCTCTTTGTACAAAGAATATATCATTGCATTAGAATTGGCAGGCTTTCTCCTGATGGCAGGGATTGTAGGAGCAGCACATATTGGCAAGCACAAGAAAAAGCATTTGCACAGGTTTTTGCAGGAAGAAAATCTGGACGCAGAAAATAAGAAAATGAAACAGGTGGAAGAAACAGTAAACAATTAGCAACGATGCTTTAATCAAATAATATTTTACCTTATGTCATTCTATAATTCGCAGGCTGTATTAATTGTTGCCGCCATATTATTTGTATTGGGGTTAATAGGTGTGCTTACGAGGAAGAATATTATTTTCATTCTTATTTCGATTGAAGTAATGTTAAATGCAGCCGGGCTTGCATTTGTGGCGGCCGGCTCCAGGTGGGGGCAGCCGGATGGACAGGTAATGTTTCTTTTTATACTTGCAATGGCTGCGTCAGAGGTTTCCGTAGGGCTGGCATTGGTGATGCAGACTTATCATCAGCATAAAACGCTGGATGCAGAAAAACTGAGAGCGCTCAGGGATTAGAAAACTAAAAATTGTAAATAAATATTCAATCAACAATACGAAGTGCTCATGTGGATGATAGGTCGGTGATTGCGAACAAAAATTCAAGCATATATAAAAAAATTTGGGTATTGAATATTTCTAACTGAAACAACAGATATGCACCAATATCTATTTCTTATTCCTGCTTTGCCTCTTGCGGGCTTCCTCCTGTTATCACTTGGCGGAAGACATTTATCCAGAAAAATAATAGCATGGATTGGTGTGGGTTCTGTAAGTGCGGCAGCTATTTTTACCATCATTCTCGGGCTTCAGTTTTTGCAGGCACCACCTCCCGAAGGCTCATATACACAAACATTATGGCAATGGATGAGCACTGAAAATTTTTCCTGCGCTATCAATCTAAGGGTTGACGCCCTTTCACTTGTATTCCTCTTTATTATCACATTTGTAGGTGCTCTTATACATATTTATTCCTCGGCTTTTATGCGGCATGATAGGGATTATGCCCGGTTTTTTGCCAGTATGAATCTTTTTGTATGCGCCATGCTCCTATTGGTGCTTGCTGACAATCTTGTGCTGATGTACCTCGGATGGGAAGGCGTGGGATTATGCAGTTATCTCCTCATTGGCTTCTGGTACGAAACGCCTGCAAACTGTCATGCGGCCAATAAAGCATTTTATGTTACCCGTATCGGGGATACGGCCATGGCTATTGGCTTATTCCTTTTATTTAAAGAATTGGGTACCTTAAATATTCCGGAAATTCTTCAGCAAGCTCCACAGCATTTTACGGCAGCTTCTCCAAACATCACACTGATTGCATTGTTGCTTTTAGCAGGTGGAATGGGTAAATCGGCACAACTTCCCCTTCAAACCTGGTTGCCTGATGCCATGGCAGGGCCTTCGCCTGTAAGCGCACTTATACATGCAGCAACGATGGTTACTGCAGGTGTTTACCTTATTGCAAGAATGCATGTAGTGTTTCAGTTATCACCCGTTGCAATGGATGTAACAGCTATAGTCGGCGCTCTTACTTTATTTATCGCAGGTTGCAGCGCTTTGGTGCAAACAGATATTAAAAGAATACTGGCCTATTCCACGATCAGCCAGATTGGTTATATGTTTCTTGCATTGGGTGTAGGGGCATGGAGTGCAGCTATCTTTCATTTCTTTACCCATGCATTTTTTAAAGCGCTCTTATTCCTTGCTGCAGGTGCTATAATTGAATCCCTGCATCATGAGCATGATATATTTAAAATGGGTGGGTTGAGAAAGAAAATGCCGCTTGTATTCTGGACTTTCCTTGCAGGAGCTGCCGCGTTGGCGGCCTTGCCTCTGATCAGCGCGGGTTTTTTCAGCAAAGACCAGATATTGTGGTATGCATGGAGTGCCGGTAACGGAAGCCCAATGCTCTGGTTTGTAGCCCTTGCGGGAGCATTTATCACTGCATTTTATACAACGCGATTAATGATCGTTGTTTTTTGGGGTGAAATGAAAACGCATATAGGAGAATATCCTGGCAGGGCGATGACAATCCCGTTGGTTATACTGGCTATTCTAAGTGTAATAGCAGGGTTTATTGAATGGCCGCATAATATGGTTCATCTCACACTGTTCTCTGATCTCGTTCAAAAAGTTTTACCGGCAACAATGTTGCAGGATGATTTGCCGGAAGAAATAGTTTTCCAGATCATTGCCGCTGCCACTGCACTCTTTGGTGTTTATACGGGTTATGTCTTTTACCAGGGCAATAAAGCTTTGATAGAAGAATGGAAACAGTCTTCCGCATTAATGCAGATACGCAACTTTTTATTCAAGGGGTGGGCATTCGACCAGTTGTATGATGCCTTATTTGTGAGGCCGTTTAAATTTTTGACACGCATTAATAAATCTGATCTGTTTGATAAATTGTACAATGGAATAGCATTGGTCAGCCGGCGCCTGAATCAGCTATTTTCTATTTCTCAAAATGGTTCGCTCAGGTGGTATATTGTAGGTGTGCTTATTGGTATTATATTCATTTTAACCTTACAATTAATGTTATGATACTGGTATGGATGATATCAATACTATTGACAGGTGGCCTGCTTTGCTGGCTGGCTGGGCGAAGAAATAATGAATTGGTGAAATGGATTGCACTTCTCACATTACTTGTTGATTTTGTCCTGGTAGGCAATTTGTGGTTTCAGCACCAGGGAGTGGTGACATCAGGCGCCAGTACATGGTTTATTGATTATAAGATAAACTGGATACCTTCATTCGGTATTAGTTTTCATGTGGCGGCAGATGGATTAAGCGCCGTAATGCTTGCGCTTACTTTCTTTCTTGGCATACTATCAGTGCTTTGTTCATGGAATGAAATTACTCAACGCACAGGGTTTTATTACTTCAACCTGCTGTGGACACTGGCAGGAATTACCGGCGTGTTTGTAGCCCTCGATCTTTTCCTCTTTTATTTCTTCTGGGAAGTCATGCTGGTGCCTATGTATTTTCTTATCGCTATCTGGGGTGATAAAAACCGCCGGTATGCTGCTTACAAATTTTTCATTTTCACACAGGCTGGTGGCCTGCTCATGCTTATCTCTATTCTTACGCTATACTTTATACATGCATCGCAAACCGGAACATATTCATACGATTATTTTGATTTACTCAATACCAAACCTGAGCCATCAACGGCAAAGTGGATTATGATGGGATTTATGATCGCTTTTGTTATCAAATTGCCGGTAGTGCCTTTTCACAACTGGTTGCCTGATGCGCATAGTGAAGCACCCACTGCGGGCAGCCTGATATTAGCAGGTTTATTATTGAAAACAGGAGCGTATGGCATTATCCGTTTTGTCTTACCATTATTCCCGCAGGCATCAGCGGAAATTGCCTGGTGGGCTATGTTGTTTGGCGTGATCGGGATAATATATGGTGCCATGCTTGCTTTTGCACAAACAGATGTTAAACGCCTGATTGCATATACATCAGTTAGTCACATGGGTTTTGTCCTGCTGGGCATTTTTGCTTTTCGTGAAATGGCTATGCAGGGCGTAGTGATGCAAATGGTTACTCATGGTATCAGCACAGGAGCGTTGTTCGTATTAGCGGGAATGATAAAAGAAAGATTGCATACGAGGGATATTGGGCAAATGGGTGGCCTGTGGACCTCGATGCCTGCAATGGGTGGAGTAGCGATGGTATTTACCATGGCTTCACTTGGCTTACCGGCATTGGGAAATTTTGTTGCAGAATTTTTGATCTTGATGGGCACTTTTTTCGTGAACGTTCCATTCACGGTTATTGCCACCCTCGGATTGGTTTTCTCTGCCCTGTATTCCCTGCGGTTAATGCAAAAAGTTTTTATGGGGCCACCGAAAGAAGAAAAACATTTAAAAGATTTCAGTACAAGAGAACTTATCATTATGGCAGTGCTAAGCATAAGTATCGTGTTCCTGGGATTATATCCGCAACCGGTGATGGACATGGTGAAAGGAGTTGTACTTCACCTGACGATGAGAAGTTAAATCAGTTTTGACACCAGGCAAGCTTCAAAGGATAATTGGTAAATAGATGCGTATGAAACAGCCGATGCGATTATAAAAAATAAATATTCAAAATAATAAATGACAGCATTACAATTCCAGGCGCTTCTTCCTTTTATTTTGCTGGCAACAGCATCAATAGTAGTGATATTGCTGATTGCTTTTCGCAAGAGCCATACAGTTATCCAGGTGATTGGCTTCCTGATGATGTGTGCAGTGGTTTTTGCAATGTGGTATGTAAGAGACACATTGCCAAGAGAAGTAAAGCCTTTATTTATTGTGGATG
>JAHEZC010000141.1 GCA_023251275.1 Parafilimonas sp.
ATCCAGGTAAAATAAGCTTTCAATCCTGCAAGCTGGAGCAATGCGGTCAGCAGGCTGGCCATGTCTTTACAGTCACCATATCTTCTGCTGCAGACAGTTGCAGCGCGGCGGGGAACAAAACCTTCCATCCCGTTTTCAAATGCGACGTATTTTATATTCTGCTGCACCCAGCGATATATATTCCGGGCTTTTTCAGATGGAGCGGATACTCCCGCAGCAAGGCTGTCTGCGAGCTTTTTCAATATTTCATCTTTTGTATTTTCCAGCTTATCCACAAAACCATAATACCACCTGTAGAGATCATCCACATTACCGAGATATTTCACCTGTGCACCATTTTCATTTTTATAAGACACGAGTTGCACAATCACATGAGGTTCGTAATAAGAATAAGATGGGGCATTGGCAAAGCGGGCGCTCTGCCTGATATCGTCTGCACTGAACTCATAACTGCGCTGCCTTCCTTTATTATCTTCTTTTATATGGATCAAATGTTCCGGATCATTTTTTACGATGTATTTTATTTCCATATCAGCAGGGAAAACCACCTTGAATGTTTCGTGCACAACAGGCATGTATGAAGCAAAATAAAAAGGAGACAGGAGATGAAGATCTTTATTTATTTCAGTATAAGCTACAAAGGCTTCGGCTCCTTTTATGAATGAAGGGAAATTAAAAGATGTTTCTTTTACATCATCGTAAAAAACGCTGCCGCTTCTTGCATTCTCTGTTTTGAATTCCGTGACCTTATTTTTTGCAGACTTTTTGCTGTCGGAAATTTTTGTATAAGCTTCAATATTGCTGACCTCATTGAATGAACCATGAAATATGCTGTACTTGCTGTAAGAGCCGTTGGCTTTATCGTCAAGCACGAGCATACCGGTTTCGAATTTTGTTTCCGCCACAGGCTGACCGTCTTTCAATGAAATAACCATAGTCCGGTTTCGATTGAGCATAACGGCATAATCATTCGGATACTTTGAATACAGCTCATCCATTGTTTGTGCATGGAGCGCTGAACAGATGATGATAAAAAAAATTGCGGTAAAACTTTTAATCCCTGATCTATTTTTCATTACACATAAAAGTTTATAATTAGTTAGAATTTTCTCAAAGCAATTACCGGAACTATTCATAGAAAATCGGTTTACTTTTTTGAACCACAAGGCACATCCGGCACAACTTGTCCCGCCAAAAGCGTGGATGGAGAAACACATAGAAACTTCTTATGCTCCTTCATGTAAAGATTATTTTCGTATTCCTTCCCAAGGTTACATGCTTTTGTTCTATCTGATCCCTTAAAAGTTTATCGGAAAAATTATTTTAGTTCCTGTAAGACATCATAATAATATAACCTTGTTTCTTTTAATTTACCTGCCTCGTCGTAATACCTGCTTATTCCGTTGATCTCTCCATTGTACCAGTTTTCTTCCGCTTGAAGCTTACCATTGGGGTAATAATATTTCTGAACGCCATGCAAATTATCATAATAATAATTTTCCTCACTTTTTAACTGCCCGTTCGGGTAATAAATTTTTTGGGGTCCATTATCCATGCCGATAATTCTTTCTGCATCCATATAAGGATTTCCATCAGAGAAAAATAGTTTGCGTTTTCCATTTACCCTGTTCAATTCAAAATTAATTTCTGCGCTTTTATTCCCGTTTCTATAATAAGCGAGCACCAATGCCGTACCGTTTTCGACATGGATGGGCGTTATCATTTTACCATCTTTACCTTCGTAGGAATAGCTTATCAATTGACCTTCATGATAATTAAACAAAACTGCCACCTCGTTATTTTTTCCGTATTGTGTGCAAGTCCCTTCCAGCGCATTATTTTTATAATTAAATTCCCGGTACAGTGTGCCATCTTCATTAAAAAATTTATTCGACCCTTCCAGGCTGCCGCGTACATAATTTTCTGCATACTTTAATTTGCCTGAAGGATAATAATATTTCCAGGCGCCGTTTTTTTCATCAAACAGGTAATCGCCTTCTGCTGCTATATTGCCTCCGTGATAATATTTTTTTGATGCGCTGTCTTTTCTTCCGTTTTTATAAAATTGCACAAGCTCCGGACTGCCATCGAAATAAAACATTTCATATCTGCCGTTCAGGTAATAATGTCTGTATGCAGCTTTTATATAGGTATTTCCATTATTGTGCTTAAAAATAAAATCAGCATCGCCCTGCGGCAGGTCAATTTCTTCAAGAATTTTGCCTGCCGTATCAAACTGAGTAATTTGTGTTAACCATCCTGTGCTGAAATGCTGCTCATAATCTGTTTTGCCATTCGCTGAATAATACACCGTATATCCATCCTGCTGATCATTGAGATAATTAATATCTGAAATAAGATTACCGAAAGCATCATAGGTTTTATAAGGCCCCTGTTTCTGGGCTTTAAGAATCCAGCTCAATATATAAGGTTTTCCATTGGGGTGATAAGACCTGTACAAACCATCCTCCTTGTCTTCGGTATAGTTTATTTTTTCTGAAATATTCCCGCTCAGGAAATAGGTGATTTTTTCACCCTGGAGGCTTCCTTCTTTGTAAACGGACACATCGCTTATTTTACCATTCGAATAATAGTATGTAGTGACTCCATCGCGGTTCCCTTCCTTAGTAAAATAGCCTTCACTGTTTTTAGTGCCGTCAGGATTATAAAAAATAAAATCTCCTGCCCCTTTCCGTGTAGTTGCATTGCTGATAATTTTTCCTGTTTTGTCGTAGAATGTAATTTCTCTCAGCTTTCCTTTTTCATAATAGCTTTCGCGGAATTTTATACCATCTTCATCAAAGTCTTCCTGTTTGCCCTGGAGCTTGCCACCTGAATACACGATACTTTGAACTGTGTACCCATTCTCATAATATTCTTTATAAAGACCATCAATATCCCCATTGATATACGTGTATTCTTTTTTTATTTTACCTGATGAGAAATATTCTTTCCACAGGCCAGATAACTTATCATTGGTATAGTTTCCTTCTATCACCAAAGCGCCATCCTCGTCATATTTTTTATAGGCGCCATCTTTCAGCCCGTTGCTGTAATGCAGTTTCACCGATATTTTACCATTTGGATAATAGTAAACCGCATCGCCTTCTTCCTTATCACCTTTATAATTAATGTTGTAGTCAGGGTCACCCGTTTCGGTAAAATATTCTGCAGCGCCGTTTTTTTGATCATTCATATACTGTTCTGTTCTCCGCGGGAGGCCATTATAATAATAATATTTCTGCTCTCCATTCAGCATGCCTGCTGTATATTTTTCTTCAGAATATAAGAGGCCGTTATCGAACCAGGTAGTGCTTTTTCCTTCAGCCTTGTCATCGTTAAAAGCTGAGCGCTCCTTCAGCTTTCCATTGTCGTACCAGAACAACCATTCACCTTCTTTTTTCTCATTAGCATTCAGGATTCCTTTTGATTTTAATTTCCCGTTTTCATGATAAAATTCCCATGGGCCGGTGAAAATAAGCTTAGCGCCTTCTTTTCTCCATGCGCCGTAGCCGGATACATATTTTTTGGTAAATACATAATGAAATTTCGATGACAGGCGGTCATTATAATCGAGGACCTGGGATTCTTTTATTGCATCGAAGTAGGCGCTTCCTTCATCTTTAAACGCATCAATTTCTTTTTTATTTTTTTTATTAAAAGCCTGTACAGATTTTATATCAAGGCCGCTGAATATAAAATTCACGAACACATTGTATTCATTAGTTGCATAGACCTGTTTATAATAGGGAACGTAATATTGGATCCAGAAATCCTTGTTATTTTTATTATATTCCAGTTTCTCCATCATTACCTGTAACTGCCGTGTGATGGGATCTTCGAGATCGGTCTGCAGTTTATATTTTGAATCAAACGCCGCTTTGCTCAGGATAATTTCCTGTATAAGCTCAAAGCCATCATCTTTTCCGGGTTTTCTCTTTTGTGCATTTTGTGCTACTTCATCGGTAACTTTTGCAATATCGCTCAGGAATTTTATCGCATTGCTTTTATACCTGTTGTCAGGATTGATGAGCAAATTTGCAGTGAAGCTTAATAATGCCTCCACAATATTCCCCTGCTTCACACTGATAGTCCCGAGAAAATAATGCGCTGAAGTATAATAAGGATTAATGAGCACCGTTTTCTGAAAGCAGGCTTTTGCTTCCTCATTTTGCTTTTTATTATAGAGGGAAATTCCCTTGTTGAACCAGGCAATATAATCATTTGGGTTTGATGCGATGATCTTATTATAATAACCAAGCGCCTCTTCATGCCGGCCCATATCATCGAAGATATTTGCAAGAAGGTTGTACCAGTCATTCGTCTTTTCCGGAAATAATTTAAGACCTGTTTCTGCATAAGTCTTTGCTGCTGCAAAATTGCTGTCCTGGTAAGCGCTGTATGCAAGCTCGTTTAATGCGGTGCTGTAATTGGTATCGCTCCGCGGAATTTTCTTATATACATCTATGGCCTCTTTATATTTTGAATCATCATGCAACTGAATGCCTTGCTGAAGCAACTCACTGCTGTTGACCAGTGCAATAGTATCCTGCGCATACACTCCTGCTGCAAGAAGAAAAGATAAAGCCGCCAGGTAAACCTGCAAATTTTTTTTCCCCATAAGCAAATTTAACGCAGATAAAAATAAGTGTTGTGCATCAATCCGTCCCCATGTTGTATTTTTATTCATAAACACAATTTATGCGTATGCGTAAAGTTATTATAAGAATAGTACTGGCGTTGCTGTTTTTGATATTGGTTACAGGTGTATGGTATGCCTGGCTTGCATTTCCCATTATCAGCGGTTATGGCGCAAAAAACCTTGCATCGGCTGTATATCTCCAGCATCGTAACCCCGCTGATGTCATTAAAGAAGACCTCGGAGATTTCCCGCTTTCATTGGGTACATACACAATCAATGAAAGTGATTCTTCTGCTGCAGGTTCCGTCTGGGGTTTTGCAAAACATAAAGCCATCTATCGCAGCGGTTTTGGCTGTACATTGATCAATGATATCAGTGAAGCAGAGGTACGGGCACAGCATCTTTATATGCCTTCACTAACGGCGAATAATCTTGACAGCATTCCCTGGCCTTATGGCAATAAAATAGCAGACAGCATTCCTCCTGTTGTTGACAAGGCATTATTGAACCAGGCAATTTCAAATGTCATGAATGCTTCATCAAAAGGAAAGCCTGCTTTTACAAGAGCAGTACTCGTGGTCTATGATGGGAAAATAGCAGGGGAGCAATATGCACCAGGTTTTGATAAGAACACAGTAATGCTGGGATGGTCTATGTCTAAAAGCTTAACCGGCGCCCTGATCGGAATATTGGTGAAGCAGGGGAAATTGAATCCTGATACTGCTGCGCCTGTACCGGAATGGAAAAACACAGCCAAAGAAAAAATCACCCTGAAGGAATTGCTTCAGCAAACAACAGGTTTGGATTTTAAAGAAGACTATACCGGACCCAGTGAGGTCACCAATATGTTATTTAAGCATGGCGACATGGCAGCATTTACTGCAAAACTTCCGCTGAAGTATGAACCGGGCACAGTATTCAATTATTCAAGTGGTAACACCAATATCCTCAGCCGCATTATCCGGCAAACCGTTGGTAAAAAGGATTACCTGTCATTTCCATATCAATACCTGTTTCACAAAATAAATATGTACTCGATGCTGCTGGAGCCTGATGCGTCGGGAACCTATATCGGTTCATCATACAGTTATGCTACGGCGAGGGATTTCGCAAGGTTTGGCTTGCTTTACTGCAATAATGGATTTTGGAATGGCGAACAGATTTTGCCTCCGGAATGGGTGAAAGAATCTGTACAGCCATCTGTCGCTGACAGGAGAAAACATTATGGTTACCAGTTCTGGTTAAATGGGTATGACGAAAAAGACTCGACTAAGCGCTGGTACCCCGATGTACCAGCCGATATGTTTTTTGCAGACGGGTATGGCGGACAGGATATTTATATTATCCCTTCCAAAAAATTGATTGTGGTAAGGTTGGGCCTGCACGTGATTGATGAAAATAAATTTTTGAAAGAAGTGATTCAATCCATTAAAGAATGAAATCTGCTGAAGCTTTGAAAAAGGGTTTTCAAAGAGAAAAAGAAAAGGGCTAAATCAAATTTTAAGGTGATCTGGAAGTGTGAAGAGTCTTGAATAATTTGTCAGGCAAATGGTTTCTTACATCCAAGCAACCTGGTTAATGAGATGCCAACCTTATTACCTTAATAACAAAGCTGGCGGAATGACTTCAACCTTATTACCTTATGTCCCACTTCAGTTTTTTTTTTATTCTTTCACGGTTCTTTTCCGGAATCAAAGGAAGACGGTTTTGTGTTATCAAAATAAAATGCGTGGAAAGATTATTGTACCCGATTTCATGATGGTTTTTTTATGCGCAGCATTCTGCGAATAAGGTAATAAGGTAATTTTTCGAAGTGTTCCGTGTTACTAAGGTAATAAGGTTTTGACTTCACTTATTTCACATTTTTTCTTCTGTGTGGAATTTATCTGGAGCTAATAATATTAAGGCCCACGACCTGTCGTCATCCGTCTGAATGTCGGCGCCGTGTGATCCGATGACCGGCTTAGGGTTTTCTTTTCAGCACCTCAAAATATGAGTTAGTCAAGAAAAATTGCAGAGATGAACTCAATTATTTTTTATTTTTAACCATGACTATCCCTAAAGAACAGGCATACCAGGAAATTGTACATCTTGTGGAGCGGTTTGCCGACCAGATTGCCTCTTACAAAAAGTCTGACTACAATGAAGCGCTTGTTCGCAAAGATTTTATTGATCCTTTTTTTAAATCGTTGGGATGGGATATAGATAATTCCAGCGGCTATGCCGAATCTTACAGGGAAGTGATTCATGAAGACCGTGTGAAAGTAAGCAGGCAAACAAAAGCGCCGGACTATTCTTTCCGGCTTTCGGGCGGCAAAAAATTATTTTTTGTAGAAGCAAAAAAGCCAAGCGTCGTGGTAAAAGATGATATATTGCCCGCTTACCAGGTTCGCCGT
>JAHEZC010000142.1 GCA_023251275.1 Parafilimonas sp.
GTGTAGTTTTTGTAAAACTTAATTAAAAACTGTTTGCAATTCCGGGTGAAGCCTTTCGGCCAGCCACAAAAATTCACGCATAAAAATATCAATGTTCTTTTTAAAATTTTCGTCAATCAGGTTTCCTTCCCCGTCAAATTTTTTTTCTACCTGCGGTGTAATGAGCATATACGGAGAACCAATTCCAAATAAAGCATTCACCAGCAGTTGCAATTGCTGCGTGGCCCGCATGCCACCCAACAAGCCATGCGATGCGGTAACAAGGCCAAATATTTTCCGGTGTTGCTTGGGAAAATGATCGAATATATTTTTCAATGCCGGTGTGTAGCTTCCATTGTATTCCGGGGTGACAAGGATAAAGGCATTGGCTGAAAACATGCACCGGGCAAGGGGTTTAAATTCATCCGGGGCTATTTCAACGGAAGTAAATACTTCCTGCAAAAGCGGGAATGGCCATTCACGCACATCAATCAGTCCCACATGATGATGCGTGGATGCGGCCAGCAATTTCTGCAGGTGCAAAGCCACCCGATACGTCGCACTTTCCCTTCTCGGGCTGCCGGATATGATCTCAACGTTCATGAATAACCGGTTTCATTTATGCGAAGAATAATTAATTTGAAAATTTGAAAATCTAAAGCAGCGATTCAACAATTTAGCCATTGAACCTTTTCACGTTTCACTTTTCACCTAAGTAGTCCCGCCGCGAATCGAACGCGGATATCAGGTTCCGGAGACCTGCATACTATCCGTTGTACTACGGGACCAAAAAGCAAAAGTAGCATTAATTAAATGAGTGCATGCGCAGATGTGCCGGATTTACCATTTTGAAGGATTGGATTCACGGGGTTGGGTAGTATTATAATTTAAAGCAAAGTGCCGGCAATAATTATGATTAAAAAAAATAGCATTAATTTGTATTATGGGCAATATTACCATTCTGTCAATTCTTGGGGCTGCATTGTTTACAACGTTTGGCACGCAGGCACAGGACAGAAAAATTGATACGACGGCAAGTTTTGGCAGCGCAGGCTTTCGTGTTCGGTGCAACAATAAAAATGAGAGTGAAAATGATGTGGCAATATTCCCAAAAGGTTTTGCCAGAGAAGTAACGGATATTTCATTTTCCATAAAGGGACGGCTAAAAAAAATATTGGTTGATGATTTAAACGATGATGGCTACCCGGATTTGGTGTTGTGTTTTTACAGTGGCTCCAATGGCGAAATAGGGAATATAATATCCGTTTCTTCAAATGGAAAAAGTTCTTTGGCGCCTGTTAGTTTTCCGGATATTTATAGTGACCGGAAATTAAGTGAAGGCTATAAGGGCTATGATGAATTTACTATTTTGGTAGGTACATTGCTGCAAAGTTTTCCCGTTTATAAACCCGGTGATACCGACGCTCCTACCGGCGGCACAAAAGTGGTGCAGTATAAAATTGCAAAAGCTGAAAATGGTTTTGCTTTTAAAGTTTTACGCAGCTATATTAAACAGCAATAAAACTTTTGTATCCGAAGAATCTGGTAACTAATCACCTTTTCCCCAATATTCCTCAGCTAAATCCTCGTTTAGCCGGTGGTATCCAGCCACCTTTTTCTTTATTAATTTTGATTCGAACCGGTGGTCTCAATAATACATTCAGATAAGATAGAATAATCATCACGGATTTGCCTGTACTTTCAATTTTACATTTACATTTTCGCCCAACACCATACCACCGCCGCCCACACCGAAATCCCTGCGGTTGATAGAAAATTCCCCTTCAAATAAATAACCATTACCCGAAGGCTTTACGGTGTAATAAATAAATATGGATCTGGTAACTCCTTTGATCGTAAGATTCCCGGTAACAGCATCGGCTGCCACAGATGTACTCACAAAATTTATGGCGGGATATTTTTTTGCATCAAAGTATGTTTCTTTTTTTAAATCATTGTCCCGCATGTCAATGCCGGTATTGATGGTATTCACGTCCGCGCTAACATTAAAAGATGAATTCGATATTTTTGCTGCATCCCATTTTATAGTTCCCTTTAGACCTTTCAGTTCTCCCTTCGTGTTGATACCGAAATTTTTAATGGTAAATATAACTGCTTCATCACTGTCAGCCGGTTTCAGATTAACAAGGGCAAAAGAAGTAAGCGTTGCAAAAAAGATAAGAGAAAGAAAAATTTTTATCATAATTGTCGGTTTGCCGGTAATGAAGATCAGCTTCATTTATAAATTAAAGTTCAATGATAAATGATTTTATAAAAACCAAATTTCTGCCAAATGGTATTTTTCGGCGATGAAATGTAATTTTTAGGAAATATTTGGGATCATCTGCTCATATTTCAACCGTTGAACAGTTCCCTGAAAATTGCGGGCATAAATACAGCAGCAGGAACGGTGCTCATGATTTTCAGTTCTTCTGATAATGAAGTTTCATTGTCAAGGAATTTTAATATTTGCTGAGGAGAATTTTTTTTGAATAAAGAAGCGAAAATTTTGCCGCCTCCCATTTTGTTCTGCTGCAGTATGCGGAGCAATGTGCTGTCGTACAAATGAAATCTTTTATAAGCAAGTGAATGAATGATATGCGGATCATTCCCATTTACCAATTCGTCAATGATCGCCTGTGAATGTTTTTGTATAAACTTAAATGAAAAGCCGCTGCTTGCTTTTGTTTGCCCGCCTGCTGTACCGATATTTACAATCCTTCCTTCCCCTTTTGAAAATTTATGATGCGTCATAGGAATAACACCAAATTCTTCGCTGAGAATTTTGTATTGATCAATCTTCAGATAATTTCCCAGGTAATTTTTTAGTTCTGTTTCATATTCATGTTGCTCCAAAACCTTTTTGCTGAAAACTGTATATTCTATCATAGCCTTATTCTTTGCAACAGGCAATGCATAGACAAAAGTTGTTCCGTACTGCTGGCTCATTCTGAAGTCCATGAAAGTGGCTATTCTTTCATCAAAAATATTTTCTGTTGTTTCAATTAACCATCCTTTGAAATGCTGCAGCAGTCCTTCTAAAGATTCCAAAGGTTGCAAAATGATACTGTTGAAAATATAATCAGTATAAAATGTTTTTCCCCCTGCCTGTACAAAAGCTTTATTATTTTCATTGCCTGTCCGTTCAACTTTTGCATGAAGGAAGTGTATATTATCAATTTTATTTGATTCGCGAAACACATGATTGTAAAAATCAATGCTCCTGATCATTTTATATTTGTACGGTGCCAGATCAAACCGCCCGGAAAAACAGGTTGAATAAAAATCTATCTGATCCCAATGATAGTAAACGACATTTTCAAACACATCCGGTTGTTGTTCCCAAAAGCACCATGTCTTATCATTTTTACTTTTTACGATTTGGTCAATAACGAGAATCCGTTTATCCTTAAAGAAAGGATGAAGCATCATACGATACAGCAAACTCAGCCCCGCACAGCCTGAGCCGGTGAAGATGTAATGGAAATTATTATTGAGCAATGGATAATTGATAAATACAGATTGATTTGGAAAAAAAGGGTATTAATTTGAATGGGAAAAGCAATGTGAAAAAGATATGAAGTAAACCGGCTAAAATTTAAACAGCATGATTCATTTTCTTCTTTATCGCTTCATCACGCCTTGCCTTATCCCAATATTTTTTTGCAACGAACAGCATACCGAAACTTTCTCCTTCAGTTTTGTCTAAATGTTTGTGATGCATTTTATGCGCCATGCGGATAGCTTTAACATAGCGGTTATTGCTGCGGCTGAAAATTTTGAAACGCTGATGAATGATGATCTCATGTACCAGAAAATATGCAGCGCCATAGAGGGCAATACCAGCGCCAATACTTACCACCCACCATGCTTCATTCATACTTCCGAGCATGATGCAAAGCCATGATGGTATGGCAAAAATGAAAAAGAAAGTATCATTTTTTTCAAAAAAACCAGGAGTTCTTTTATGGTGATCTTCATGCAGGTACCACAGGAAACCATGCATTACAAATTTATGTGTGAGCCATGTAACGGCCTCCATACAACCGAAGGTGCTGATTGCTATTAAAAAATAAAATATCCAGTTCATAAAATTATTCTTAATGCGAGAAAGAATAATAGTTGTATAATAAACAAATGTACGGCGAATTGGTTCTCTTTATTGAATTTAAGAAAGTGAAAAACAGTTAATAAAGCGGCACTGATGAAAAACCAGCATGTATAATTATAAAAAGGTATTTTCCCATTCCACTGCCAGTACCCGAGCTTTGCAGCGACAGGTTCCATCACCCAATCAAAGAAAGTGGCGAGCAACGCTGCATCAACTACAAAAGAAAATATTTGCATAAATCCGGTTACGTGCATATCTGCTCCTAATTTCTTCAGTATCCAGTTATCAATTTTATACATAATCACACCGGCACAAAAAACAATCACAAACCAATTGATCCCAATGAGTAAAGGAACATTTTTGTATTTTATTCCAAGTGTATCACCATAGTGGTATTCACCGAACAAGCGGGAAGTATTAACGCCTAAAATTTCTGTTCCCATTCCCGTCGCAAAGGCCAGCAGTAAAAAAACGAAAAAAGAAATTTTTTTTTTAGGTTGTGTCCATAGCAGGAGTAAAGCCATCAATAAGAGATTCACCGGTGTATTGGCGATGAACCAGTTTTTATAGGGTGTAAATAAAATACCGATAATGCCACAGGTGTGAAAAAGCAGGGCAATGAAGAGGGCGATGTTATTTTTTAAATCTTTTGACAATTAAACGATTGCTGATTATTGCATTGCAGAAAAGTTAATTTTTATTTTTTTATCCGCTTCAATTAATTTGCATGCAATCTTTGCGCTCTTTAAACACAGTGGAATACCTCCACCGGGATGCACGCTGCCGCCTGCAAAATAAAGCCCTTTAATTGTTTTGCTGAAATTAGGATGACGCAGAAAAGCCGCCATCACAGAGTTTGAACTGTTACCATATATTGAACCCATAAAAGAAGATGTGCCAGCTTCAATCAAAAGAGGGTCAAGTGTTTCTTCTGCTTCAATCAATGGTTCTACGTCTGCCTGTAATAAACGGTTAAGTTTCGAAATTATGCTTGCCCTGCATTGTTGTTTTATCACATTCCAATCCTGCCCTGCATCAGCCGGTGCATTCACCATTACAAACCAGTTTTCTTTTCCTGCCGGCGCCTGTGTGCCCGGTTCCATTTTGCCGGTGATGTTGATATAAACCGTAGGATCATTATACACCTTTTTAAATTTGAATAAATGATGAAACTCTGACTGATAATTTTTACTGAAAAAAATATTATGCAGATGCAATTGCGGGAATTCTTTGTTGATTCCCCAATAAAAAACCAGTGCACTGCTGCTGCGTTCATGTTTTAAAATTTTTTGAGCTGAATTTTCATCACCCAGTAAATTTTTATAGGTAAAATAAATATCAATATTACTTACTACTGTATCTGCATCATGATTTTCATCCCCAGATTCAACACCCTGTACAATTCCTTCATGATGGATAATACGCTTTACCGGAGTGTTAAAATAAAACTGTACACCTTTCTTTAAAGCAAGCTTGTACAAAGCATTTACGATACTGATCATTCCACCCTTTGGATAAAAAACCCCTTCATTATATTCAAGATGGGGAATTACTGTAAGCATTCCCGGAGCTTTATAGGGGTTGCTGCCATTATAAGTTGCATAGCGGTTAAACAATTGTACTGTATGTGCTTTGACAAAGCTATGAGTATTGATGCTGTTCATACTTTTGAATAAATAACGCCATTTTACTGAAGCCAGGCCTCTTATAACCTGCCATTGAAGCCATGTCTTTCTTTTGTGCAATTAATGGTTTAGAAAGATATCACCAATGTTGTGATACAATCTTGATGAACGCTGCAGGTATAACAAAACTTTGCTGCTGTCTTCACCAATTTTTTCCCGCAGTTCTTTTGCAAACTGTTGAGTGTCGCTGTATGCATTCAGAATTATTCCGTCTTCATAAAAGTACCTGCATGTAACAGGGACATTTTGATAATTAAAAAAATTATCAATAGACTCATTTGCAAGAACAAAAAGCTCCTGCAGATTTTCGGGCTGTGTGAACAGGCTTGGCCCGACATCGAATGAATAGCCATTCAGAAAGAAGTGATTGATTTTGCCGCCGGGATAATTATTTTTTTCGAAAACAGTTACTTCAAATCCTTGTACAGCAAGCCTTATAGCGCTTGCAAGCCCTGCAATACCTGCGCCTATGATGATTACCTTTGAAGGATGTTTCATGCATGAAAATTTCAAGGCATGTTAGAGATTATTTCCATTACCTGCTGCTTTTTCCTTCCGCCAATGCAATACTTTGGGAAATGCAATAGGAAACCATGCGGTATATTTATGCGGATGTGAATATAATGTAGCTTCAATCTCTTCCATTGGTTTATAGCAGTAATCTTTTACTTCCTGTTCGTTTGGGTTTATTGATCCTTCAAATTCTCCCGCAAATACATGATCAAATTCGTGCTCGGTCAAGCCATTGTCAAAGTCAGCTTTATATATAAAATCAAAAATTTTCAGGAGCGGGGTTTCAATTCCCATTTCTTCGTGCAGTCTTCGCTGTGCGGCAGCCATAGTTTCTTCGCCGGGAACAGGATGACTGCAGCAGGCATTTGTCCATAATCCGGCGCTGTGATATTTGTTGAAAGCTCTTTGCTGTAAAAGCATTTCACCTTTTTTATTGAAAAGAAAAACGCTGATCGCTCTGTGCAGTAATGCTTTTTGGTGTGCATGGATTTTATCAGCTACGCCAACTGGTTCATCCGAAAGGTTAACTAAAATCACCTGTTCCATTTGCTAAAAATAAGAAGAAGCTATCATCTCTGAACGTGATGAGCAATTTATTTTTGAGTATAACAAAATCAAACATAACTGCTCAATTTTAGTTTAGTGTAACGGGTTTAAAGAGATGAAGTACCGGTTATAAA
>JAHEZC010000143.1 GCA_023251275.1 Parafilimonas sp.
ATTAAAGCAGCACGCTGAAGACGCAGGCATGCCCTCGGGTATATTTTACAACAGCGTTGAATTTGGCGATACAATAGCAAACAGTATCCTGGCATGGAGTAAAAAAGATTTTTATGCCCAGACCCGTTCTGCGAGCAAATACACGATAACCAATGAACCTGGCACATGGGTTCCTACGCCTCCTGCTTATGCTGCCGGAGTGGAGCCTCATTGGAGCGAAATAAGACCGATGGTTTTAGATTCTGCATCACAGTTTATGCCGGTTCGTCCGCCAAAGTTTGAGCCGTTAAACAAATCAGGTGATTATTATAAAGCATTGATGTTTGTAAAAAAAACAGTTGACAGCTTAACTCCTGAACAAAAACATATGGCTGATTTCTGGGACGATAATCCTTTTAAGCTTAATGTCAGCGGGCATGTGATGTTTGCAACCAAGAAATTTTCTCCCCCGGGGCACTGGATGAATATTGCAGGTATCATCGCAGCGAAGAAAGATGCTGATTTTGCAACAACCGTGTATGCCTACGCCAAAACATCTATCGCATTATTCGATGGCTTTATCAGTTGCTGGGATGAGAAATACCGCAGTATTTATGTGCGTCCCGAAACAGTGATCAATAAGCTGTACGATCCTAACTGGCAGCCTTATATTCAAACACCGCCTTTTCCTGAATATACAAGCGGGCATGCGGTAATATCTGCTGCTTCGGCAGAAGTGATGACGGATATTTTCGGAGATAATATTAATTATACAGATACTTCTGAGCTTGAATTCGGTATCTCCAACCGTTCTTTCGCATCGGTAAGAAATGCAGCAAAAGAAGCGGCTATATCGAGGGTTTATGGCGGTATTCATTACAAATATTCCTGTGATATCGGTAATGAAGAAGGAAAAAAAGTAGGAGATCTGGTGATACAGCGCTTAAGAATGAAAAGGAAATAAGAACACTTTGTTTCCACTGAAGACTTTGCCACAAACACCGGTTTAAACAAAAACAATAAAACTTTCAGATTATCAACCAGATATTTCATGATCAAAATCTTAATTAAACAAACATGAAACAGTTTATAAAAATTTTATTATGTGCAGCAGTCGCTTTGTGTTTCTTCCCCGTGCAAAAAGCGGAGGCACAAACAGACATTGATGCTATTATGATGGACAAAAAAAATTTTTGCATTGGCCCTATGTATGGGCACAGCAGTTGGAAAAATTATTGGGAAGGCACATTAAAACGTGAGAACCTGAACCTGGGAACAGTCTCCACACAAATGTTCAATGTAATGGGCAATTATGGTATCAGCAGCAGGCTGAATGTGCTATTTGGATTGCCCTATGTAAAAACAAAAGCTTCTGCCGGCACTTTGCATGGAAAGAGCGGCTTGCAGGACCTGTCATTATGGATAAAATGGATGCCTGTGGAAACAAGCCTCGGGAAAGGTACATTTTCTGTATATGCAATTGGAGGATTATCCTTTCCAACCACCAATTATGTAGCAGATTTTTTGCCTTTATCAATCGGATTGCATAGTACCAATTTCTCTGCCCGCTTAATGGCAGATTACCAGATTGGTCATTTTTTTGTTACCGGGTCAGGCACTTACACATACAGAAGCAACATAACCATTGACCGCACTTCTTATTACACCACAGAAATGCATTTAACCAATAAAGTGGATATGCCCGATGTAGCTTCTTTCAATTTCAGAACGGGTTACAGAAGCGGTCATCTTATTGCAGAGGCCATTCTTGCAAACAATACAACACTTGGGGGTTTCGATATCCGCAGGAATGACATGCCATTCCCAAGCAATAAAATGAATGCCACGGATGTGGGTGTGAATATAAAATATACCTTACAAAAAGTGCCGGGCCTGTCGCTCATAGGCGGAGGCAATTATGTGGTGGCCGGAAGGAATGTTGGCCAATCAACCGGCTATTACGGCGGTATATTTTACGTAATTGATTTCGCACCCAAAAAGAAAGACACTCATCAACAATCACCTGCTAATTCCAAATAAAATGAAAAAGATATTTCCCATTATACTCGTGATCGTAACAGGAGTAATCGCATTTCAGCTTTCCTGTTCGAAAAACATTTCAGGCAGAACGGATGATTTAGCGCCGTTGCAACCTCAGAATGATGACATAAATGCAGGCACCTGGAAACTTGTGTTATTACCCAGGCCTGATACATTTGCCGTTGCCATACCTGCTGCAACCAACACCCCAGGGTACATTGCCGATCTGAATGAAATAAAAGCGTATCAGCACAACTTAACCGGCGACCAGGAATCAAAGATAAAATACTGGGCTGCGGGGGGTGTATTAAGATGGAATGAACTCATGCGCGAACTCGTTGCCAAATACAATTTGCCCCCATACCAGAAGGATGACGGCACGTATCCAATTCCCAGTTCAGCCAATCCATTTGCGTACCCGCAATTTCCTTTTGCAAACCCTCCTTACGCTGCAAGGGCTTATGCGTATATAAGCGCTGCGCAATACGACGCTTTGGTGGCTTGCTGGTATTACAAAAAATTATACACCCGACCTGCACCTTACAAGGTGGATTCAAGTGTGCTGGCAAAAGTTACACCGACTGATTTACCTTCTTATCCCTCTGAGGCAGCGGTGCTTGCGGGAGTTACAGCCGAAATGATGAAACTTTTATTCCCAACAGAAATCGGCAATATCCAGCAAAAACTGGAATAACAGGAACTATGTGCTATTATGAGCGGTGCGGCAGCACGCAGTGATGTGGCAGCCGGAGAAGCTTTGGGACGTGCTATAGCCCAGGTTTTTATCGCTCGCGGCAGAGCGGATAATGCCGGCAAGGCTGCAGGTACACCCGAACAATGGGCTAAGTTGGAAACAGATTGCGAAGCAAGGGGTGAAATACCCTGGTACAGTCTTGAAACACCGCGTCGTAATCCCATGCTTCCTTTCTTTGGTAATGTAAAACCATTTCTCTTCGATTCATTAACGGCTATTTCCCTTCGTCCAGGTCCTCCGCCATTAACACATACCGATGATATGAAAAAGGAAACGGAGGAGGTGTACAGTTATATAAAAAATCCGTCCCGGCAGGATTTTGAGCTCGTACATTTTTGGGCTGATGGTGTCGGAACATATACGCCGCCCGGCCATTGGGATGCTATAGCCGCCGAAGATTTTATAAAACAGGATTACAGTGAGGTAAGATGGGCACGCAATATGGCATTGCTCAATATGGCCCTTATGGATGCTGCCATTGTTTGCTGGAATACAAAATATTATTATTATAATCCGCGACCTACTCAAATGAACCCGGCAATAAAAACATTGACCGGCATTCCAAATTTCCCGTCATATATATCCGGGCATTCCACGTTCAGTGGTGCGGCTGCTGCTATCCTTGCGCATATTATTCCTGCAAAAGCAGATGTCTATATGAAATTAGCGCAGGATGCATCTCAGTCAAGATTGGTTGCAGGCATTCATTATAAGAGCGATATTGAAGTGGGTTTGCAGGTTGGAAAAAATATAGGGCAATATGCCGCTGAAAGAGCAAAGACCGATGGCGCAGAATGAAAAATTTTGTTTCACATATTAACTGGCAGTTAATAAAAACACTGTAATTCTTTGCGTTGTTTCTTTTCCTTTTTTAAATTTTAAAACACCACTTATGAAAACAGTGAATAAGTGTATTTCTCTAATCCTGGCGTCTATAAGCGCCATTGCTGTAATCGGGCAAAAAAAGCTTCCTGAAAAAGATACGTTTCCTGTGAATATATTGGATAGCATTACTGTAAATGCTTACCTGAAAAACAGCGCAGCGCTGTATTTGCCTGATGAAAAAGGCGTGAATGTTTTTGCCGGGAAGAAAACAAGTTCGGTGTATATGGATGAATCAAGGGCCAACCTTGCACAGAATATGGCACGTATGGCTTTTGCACAAATACCCGGTTTGGTGATATGGGATATGGATGGCGCCGGTACACAGGTAAACATTGGTACACGCGGTACTGATGCTCATCGTTCCATTGAAATGAATATGCGTCAAAATGGTTACAACACGAACTCCGATATGTGCGGCTATCCTGAAAACCATTATTCTGTTCCTATGCAGGCTATACAGGAAGTGCAGCTTATAAGAGGCTCTGCGGCTCTCCAGTTTGGGAGCCAGTTTGGCGGCATGTTCAATTACGTGATGAAAACAGGAGATACGGCAAGTTCATTGGCAATAGAAAGCGAACAAACTACCGGTTCAAACAATTTCTTTAATTCATATAATGCAGTTGGCGGCACATCGGGTAAGTTGAATTATTATACCTACTTTGACTACCGCCATGGTGATGGATGGCGCTCCAATGCTGGTTTCAATTATCATGCTTATTACATCAACCTTGATTATAGCGTCAGCAGCAAAGGAAGTATTGCCCTGCAGTTTTCGCGGATGGATTATGTGCAGCAGATCGCAGGCGGGCTTACAGATGCGCAGTTCAATCAAAGTGCTAAGCAATCTTTCCGTACAAGAAATTTTTTCAATCCTGAAATAAATATTCCTGCGGTTATTTTTAAATATCAGCTCAGTAATAACACGCACCTTGAAATAACCTCTCATGCAATTTTCGGCCAGCGGAATAGTGTGCAGTTCATTAACACCCCTGATATTCCTGATACATTTAATGTATCGCTTGGTTCTTATAATCCGCGGCAGGTTGACAGGGATTATTACAAAGGGTTTACAACCGAAGCAAGGATATTGCATCATTATAAGGTGGGCGAAATAGAATCTTCACTCGCAACAGGCCTGAGATTTTTTACTGAAGAAACCAAACGCAGGCAAAAAGGTGTGGGTACTACAGGCAGCGATTTCGACCTTTCTCTTGTAAAGCCGTATGGCATTTATCTTCGCTTCAAAACGAATAATTATGCTGTCTTTGCTGAAAATATTTTTCAGCTTACCCCGAAATTTTCAGTAACTCCGGGTTTTCGCTACGAGATCATTAATACAAGTTTAAATGGCGTTATTAATAATGCAGCGACAAATGTGGCGTATAAAGGCAAAAGAAACTTTCCATTGTTTGGAGCGGGATTACAATACCAGGTAAATTCAGTCAGTCAATTGTACGGCAATATATCCCAGGCATACCGCCCGTTCCTGTATGCAAATGTTACCCCGTCCACCCAGGTTGACCAGATTGATCCAAACCTGAAAGACAGCAAGGGCTATGATGTTGATGCGGGCTGGCGTGGACACTACAAGGATGTTGTGCGTTTCGATGTAAACCTGTTTTACCTTTTTTATGGCAACCGCATTGGATTGATAGCGCAAAAAAAACCTGACAGCAGCACCTATCTTTTAACAACCAATATCGGCAATTCTGTTACAAAAGGCGTAGAAGCTTATGTTGAATTTTCTCTGCTCAGGTTGTTCGGGACAAAAACACGGACAAACGATATCAGGTTATTTAATTCACTCGCATATAACCATGCCCGGTACACGAGCGGCATGATAAATAAAAGCGGCGTCAACACAAGCCTGAAGGGCAACCGTGTGGAGAATACACCGGATTGGATAAATAAAAGCGGAATCACATTTCAGCACAGGTCAATCAGCACGACTTTGCAATTCAGTTGCAACAGTAAAAGCTATAACGATGCTTTTAATACGGAGAGCAGCAGCAATGGTGTGATCGGCGCTATTCCGTCCTGGCATGTGTGGGATTGGGTGATCTACTGGCAGTTTAAAAGATCATATCATCTTTCCGGGGGTATCAACAATTTTACAGATGAAAGATATTTCAACAGAAGAATAACTATGTATCCCGGCCCGGGGATTTTACCTGCCGACGGGAGAACATTTTATATATCATTCGGGATAAAAATTTGAAAAACCTTTTTAGTAGTTTGAATATTAACAAGCAATAAAACGCTGTGATTCTTCACGGCGTTTTTTATTATATTCGATGCGCAAATAAACCACCATGCGAAGGATATTTCTTTTATTCATTGTTTGGGTTGCATATTTCAATCATTCAAAAGCACAGCTTCCTGAAACTCCTGATAAATTGTATGGGCAATTATTTATTGATGTGCAGATGAGCCGGATATTTCCCGATAGTAAAACATTTGCAGATTGTGTGCCGAAGAAAGATCCCAAAACTATTGTTACAGATTATATGGCAATAAGAACCAATGCTGCCAATAAACCCGCACTAAAAAAATTTGTGGAGGATAACTTTGACCTGCCGCCTAATCCATCCAACGGTTATCATGCAGATAGCAGCGGAAGCATAAAAAACCATATCAGCAAATTATGGAAACTGCTGAGGCGAGAAGCAGACAAGCCATTCGCAGGAAGTTCTCTTATTCCGCTGCCTTATCCTTACATCGTTCCCGGCGGACGCTTCCGTGAAATTTACTATTGGGACAGTTATTTCACCATGCTTGGACTCCAGGAAAGCGGGCAATATGACGTGATGGAGTACATGGTGAACAATTTTGCCTGGCTTATTAATGAATACGGTCATATCCCCAATGGTAACCGTACTTATTATCTCAGCCGCTCTCAGCCCCCATTCTTTTCCATGATGGTAGATCTGCTTTCAGAGCAAAATGGTGAGGAAACCTATGCCCGATACCAGAAAATATTGCAGAAGGAGTATGATTACTGGACAGATAAAACAGCCGATACCAAACATTCGGTCAAAATGCCGGATGGCAGCCTGTTAACCCGTTATTGGGACCAGGATAACAGGCCAAGACAGGAATCGTTTAATGAAGATTCCATGATCGCCATAAACTATGCTGGAGATAAAAAAATACTGTATAAAAATCTCCGTTCCTGCGCAGAAAGCGGTTGGGATTTCAGCAGTCGCTGGCTTGCTGATGGAAAAACTTTTAATACCATCCAGGTGACCAATCTTATCCCTGT
>JAHEZC010000144.1 GCA_023251275.1 Parafilimonas sp.
ACCGGAGCGACAGATAAAAAAATTGGAAAGTTTGAGCGGGCAAACGGAGGCACTATATTTTTAGATGAGATCGGCGAAATGCCCGTTGATCTGCAGGTAAAACTTTTACGTGTGTTACAGGAAAAAGAAATAGAACCTATTGGGAGTGCGGCGCCGGTTAAAATAAATGTTCGTGTGATAGCTGCCACCAACAGGAATTTAGAAAAGGAAGTTGCAGAGGGCCGCTTCCGCCTTGATCTATATTATCGGCTGAATGTTTTTCCCATCGAATTACCTTCATTAAGAGAACGAATGGAGGATATTCCGGCATTGGCTCATCATTTCATAAATATTTATAACCGCAAATCGGGAAAAGCAATTACGGGATTATCGGATACTATATTAAAAACGATGATGGCCTACCACTGGCCTGGAAATATCCGTGAGCTTGAAAATTTAATAGAACGAAGTGTATTACTTGCGAAAGGGACAATCATTGAACGTATCTCATTACCGACTCAAATAAAAAATACTTCCCCGGATGTCCTGGATTCTCATGTAAAAACGATTCATGAAAATGAACGTGATTACATTATTAGAATACTAAAAAAATGCAACGGCAAAGTATGGGGGGCGGGCGGGGCCGCGGAACTCTTAAATCTTCCACCCTCTACATTAAACTCGAAAATTAAAAAACTGGGAATAAAAAAAGAGAATACACAATGAGTGTTGTCAAAGCATCACTTTAGCCATTGTTGGTCGCATGACCAACAAAAACATTTTTGGCCATCCATTATTTTCAATATTACACACAATTCTTCACAACGAAATTTTATTCAAGCAGTATTGATGACTTTACAATAGCAGCGATCCATCAAAAATTTGCAAGCACTTCCGCAAGGTGCATTACTTCAATGATGGCGCCTTTATGTTTTATATATCCGTCAAGATGCATGAGGCAGCTCATATCTGTGCTGATAATATATTTCGCATTTGTTTCTATGGCGTGGGTAAGTTTCTGATCGGCCATTGCAATGCTGATTGGCTCAAACTTTACGGCAAAGGTTCCGCCAAAACCACAGCATGTTTCCACATCATTCATTTCAACGAGTTCTAAGCCTTTCACTTTATTCAGCAATTGTCTTGGTTCCGACTTGATCTTACATTCTCTTAATCCGGCACAACTGTCATGATAAGTAGCTCTCGCTTCCAGTGTTGCGCCTACATCATCCACTCCGAGAATTTTTATCATAAATTCTGAAAACTCAAAGAGACGTTCGTTCAGTTGCTTTACATCATTATGGTATGATGAATTATCGAATAGCCTGCTGTAATAATTTCTTACAAACCCAACACAGCTTGCACTTGGCGCCACGATATAATCCTCCCCGGAAAAATCTTTAATGAATTTAATGCAGACATCTTTTGCATCGCCCCAGAAACCTGCATTGAATGCCGGCTGCCCGCAGCAGGTTTGATCAGGATTGTATTTGACATTACATCCTGCTTTTTCCAATACTTTCACCATACTAAATCCGACAGAGGGATATAGCTGATCAATAAAACAGGGAATGAAAATCTGAACGTTCATACCTTAGTTACTTCCAAAGAAGATTGTTAAAAGCTCTTTAAGTCGTTGAACAGATTTCTCCTTCGTCGAAATTACAAGCATTAGTAATTGTATTTGACTGCCGTCCTTATTGGATAATTGGCCGTCATTATAAGAGAAGGCATCTGTAATCCTAATTTACAGATTTCAATAAATTTTCAACGATTATTCTCAAGCAGGTTTTTATTGCTTAAATGATCTTTTCAATTTTATCATCTTCAAAGCGGTAATAGCTGCTTCTTCACCTTTATGCCCATGCTTGCCGCCTGCTCTTTCCAATGCCTGCATTTCATTATCTACTGTAAGTACACCAAAAATAACCGGGGCATCAAGCATTATATTCAGTGATACGATGCCATCAGTAACGGCTTTGCATACATAGTCAAAATGAGGTGTATCTCCGCGTATGATGGTTCCCAATGCAATAAATGCATCAGCCTCCGGTTCACTGCTTTCTGCATAAGACTTAATGGCAAATGGTATTTCAAAAGCCCCTGGTACTGTAAGCAGTTTGAATCTTGTTTTCTGCGTCCTGAATATTTCTTTTGCACCCGCTTCGAGTTTGTTTACGATACCCGCATTCCATTCAGTCTTCACAATAATTACAAAGGCATCCTTTATATGCGGGATGCCTTTTTGCAATTTTGTATTTCCTTTTGCTGCCATTATTTTACACTGAAATCGTTGGGAACGATACTCAACCTGTAAATATACTTATCAGCCTGCATTCCTTTTTCTGACTGAGGATATTTTTCTTTCAACTGTTTATACAATGCAAGCGCTTCGCTGTTTTTACCGATCGTTTCAAGCTTCAGCGCAGCCCTGAATAAATATTCTGATGAAATTGTTTCATCCTTTTCAAAAGTGGAAGCAGCTTTTTTATAATAATTTACTGCATCATCATTTTTGTTTAATTCGCTGTATGCATCGGCGAGAGCGCCATAAGCCATCATTTGAATCTGGAGTGCATCTGTGCTGAAATCTTTCAGGTACTTCACCGCATTGTTAAAATCTCCTGTGCGCAGGCAGCACACGCCTGCATAATACTTTGCAAGGTTGCCCGCCTTTGTGCCTTCATAATTATTAAGGATATACAAAAAGCCCCTGCTTTGGCCATCGCCATTCAAAGCAAGCTTCAGTGAATCTTCTCCAAAATACTGCTGTGCCCTGAAGATAGTTTCACCAGCCTGCTCTTCTTTGGGTTCCAAAACCCATACTTTATAGGCATACCATCCGCCGATTATAACTACTATCACAGTAACAGCAATCGCAATTTGTTTCTGAAATTTCTCCCGGAAACCCTGCACCCTTTGAAATAAATCACCTTTCCCTGCTTCATGCACTTTCTTATCTGACATAATTTGATGTTGGAATTTTAAATTGTATTAGTTGCCTGAATATCTCTAATGACCTGATGACTTTAATCACTTAATTGACCGAATGACCTATTGACTTAATGACTTAATTACTTTTGTATCAATCCACAATAAACGGATAACTTTCATCTGCATATACATCTTTTAATACTTCATTATCATCAGGCCAGGGGCTTTCTTCGGCAAATTTCACAGCTTCTGCAACTACGCCTTCTATACGTGCATCAATCGCTGCAATATCTTCATCCGATGCAAAGCTGTTTTCTCTGATGGAATTCAATATCAGTGTAAGCGGATCCTTTTGTTTATATTCATCTACTTCTTCTTTAGTGCGGTATTTCCCCGGGTCTGAAATAGAATGTCCTTTGTAACGATAAGTTTTCATTTCAAGCAAAGTAGGGCCTCCGCCTTCACGTGCTCTTTTAACAGCACGGACTACGGCGTCATGAACTGTTTCAGCGGTCATGCCATCAACTTTATCGCCGGGCATATCATAGGCATCTGCAATTTTGTAAATGTCAATCACATTTGAAGTTCTTTCCACTGATGTGCCCATTGCATAGTTGTTGTTCTCACAGATAAATACCACGGGCAGTTTCCAAAGCATGGCGAGGTTAAAAGTTTCGTGCAAAACTCCCTGGCGTGCGGCCCCGTCGCCAAAGAAACATAATACCACGTTGTCAGTTCCGCGATATTGCTCTGCAAATGCAAGTCCTGCACCTACGCCGATCTGCCCGCCCACAATACCGTGACCTCCGAAGAAATAATGTTCTTTGCTGAAAAAATGCATGCTGCCGCCTTTACCCTTGGCGCAGCCGGTCGCTTTGCCATAAAGCTCGGCCATACAGGAATTGGCGCTCACGCCCTTTGCCAGCGCTAAACCGTGATCGCGATAGGCCGTGATGAAAGGATCTTCCTGGCGTGTTGCCGTCATACAGCCGGCTGCAATAGCTTCCTGGCCTATATACGCATGAAAGAACCCGCGGATCTTACCGGCCATCTTGTACATTTCCTCAGCCTTGAGTTCAAACTGGCGGATAAGTTGCATCAACTCGTACCAATACAGGTAAGTTTCTTTTGAAAACTTTGTGGGCACTTTTATTAAAATTTGAGCGGCAAATATAGAACAATGTAACAATTTACCAATCGGGCATTTTGCAACTGTGAAAAGAGAATTATTTACCGATCATTCTCTTGCCCCAAACAATAGACTGCCGATCCTTACCATTGTAGTGCCTTCTTCTGAGGCGATTGCATAATCCGCGCTCATTCCCATAGAAAGAACAGACAGCGGGTGCCTGGCAGCCGGAAATAAGCGGTGTTTATCAAACAGATTTTTCAGGTATTTAAATTCGCATCTTACTTTATCCATATCACCGGTAAATGAGGCCATTCCCATTAATCCTTTGATGCGCACATTTGTCATGTTCGAATTTTCAAATTCTCTCAGCGTATCATCCAGCTCTTCTTCATTCATACCAAACTTTGTTTCTTCTTTTGCTATATGAACCTGGAGTAAACAATCAATGATCCGATTATTTTTTGATCCCTGTTTATTTATTTCATGGAGGATCTTCTGGCTGTCCACGCCATGTATTAGGTAAACAAATGGTGCAATATATTTTACCTTGTTTGTTTGAAGATGGCCAATAAAATGCCAGCGTATATCTTTCGGAAGTAAGGATTGTTTTTCTAAAAGTTCCTGCACATAATTTTCACCAAAATCTCTTTGACCAAGATGGCAGAGCGATAAAATATCTTCCACCGGTTTGGTTTTACTTACGGCAACAAGGGTGATATTTTTTTGCGTAAATTCTTCCGATAATTTTTTATATGCCTGTTCATTGATCGCCATTCGGAAAGTTTTTGCAAATGTAAGAATACTCAGTTTTTATTTTTTAATACAAGGTATTCAAGCAATAGCGCATCGTTGTATGCCGGGCAATAATGGTAAAAAATCCCGATGCCGTTTCTTATGCAGAATTTTTTTAACCCGATGGAAAAATAAGAAGGAATGTTGCCAAGAAAAAATGAAAAATTATTTTTTTCAATTTGTTTTTCCATGTCTGCAATAGCCGGAAGCTGAATCGAAGGAAGATCAAATTCCCATTTCAATAAAGCCGAACCTGCAATAATTTTTTCGAGCAGGTTGTCTGTATTATTAAATTCAAGCAAAGCCTCATCAATTAATTTTGTTTTTATGTCGTCCAGTTCAGGAATTTTTTTTATGCTCATCAATCTTGCAAGATGATAAAGAATGATGGATGTTTTTCCATAATAAGGCGAAATAAAACCGGGATATTTAATATAATCCCCGTTTTGAACACATGCAATGATCAACTGCAGGGCGGCGCTGTCCCCTTTCGTCCATGATAAATTATATTCCTGCACAAAACTCAACACATTACTTAACACACACACATCGAATACCACCGGGACTTTTTTGCCAAACCATGTGGAATAAGTTGCATAGCTTCTGTATTTTTTGTCAATGCTTTTTCTGTCGGCTGTATCATTGTTTGTGTAGAGTTGCATTAATGCGTGAACTTTTTCCGCGATACTATCGTCTGCCTGCTGCGCAAACAGGCCGAGCACAGTATCATCCATATCATCAGGCAAGGTAACATGACCACGCAACAAAGGAATCCAGAAGGTATAAGGGAACTTAAAGCTGCTGTCTGTTGTCCAGAAGTTGTATGTGTCGCGTCCTTTTTTGTTTTTGAATTTTGGATAAAGAGATATGGTTGATTGATTGATGGTGTCTATCAAGTCCCGGTTATAGGATGATAGTTCAGGTTTAATTTGTGAAAGCGTATATGCCATAAGGCCATTATAAAAAATGTTGTTGTCTTTTTTTTTCGTTTTAAATTTTTGTTTGTTTGAAATGTAAGAAGGAAATATTCCCGGCATAAAAAAATCATCTTCCTTCACCTGCTGCGCTGCAATTCTTTTTACAAGATAGTTGATAAGCACACTATCCTGTGCATGTGCACTGAATGAGCCAATAATACAGCACAGGATAATGATCTTTTTCACCTGTTGATATTTATTGTTTTTTGGCCAGATGGAATCTTTGATGACAAAAAATTTTCATTACCCTGTGGATAAAATGAAAATTTTTGTCATGTCGCTTTCATCATACAAATAAACTTCATTCTATGCAATAAAAAAGTGCACAGCAATTTTGCCATACACTTTCGGGAACTTGCGGAAACCTATAAGGTTTTCAAAACCTTATAGGTTTATTTCAGAATATTCCTGCTGATAACGATTCGCTGCACTTCACTGGTACCTTCATATATCTGCGTGATCTTTGCATCCCGCATCATGCGCTCAACATGATACTCTTTCACATAGCCATATCCGCCGTGAATCTGTACAGCTTCGGTTGCAACCCACATAGCGGTTTCACTGGCGAAGACTTTTGCCATAGAACTGCTGAGTGAATAATCCATATTATTATCCTTTTCCCATGCGGCTTTTAAACATAATAATCTTGCAGCTTCAATTCGTGTCACCATATCTGCCAGCTTGAACTGAATAGCCTGGTGATGCATGATCTCTTTACCGAATGCTTTTCTTTCTTTTGAATATTTCAGTGAAAGCTCATAAGCGCCGCCTGCAATGCCCAGCGCCTGTGACGCAATGCCGATGCGGCCCCCGGCTAAAGTGCGCATGGCAAATTTAAACCCGAAGCCATCTTCTCCTACCTGGTTCTCTTTGGGCACTTTTACATCGTTGAATAAAATAGAATGTGTACCGCTGCTACGGATACCGAGCTTATTTTCTTTGGCGCCGACTGTAACGCCGGGCCATTTTTTTTCTACAATAAAAGTATTGATGCCGTGCGAACCCTTGCCTGCATCCGTTTGTGCCATCACGAGATATACGCTGGCAGATGAACCATTCGTGATCCAGTTCTTTGTTCCGTTCAGTAA
>JAHEZC010000145.1 GCA_023251275.1 Parafilimonas sp.
ATGTCTTTACAGTGATGCAGCCATTCTCACATCGCAAAGTACGGATATGAATAATCTTGATCATTCTTTATCACAATTACCTTATGCATTAATTGCATTTGTACTTACTGCGATATCCTATTTGGCGCTTGGGTATTTGATGTGAGGAAGGTTGTTTAAAGTTTAAAGTTTGATATATGGTTGAATGGTTAAATTGTTTAATTGTTGGAATCGGAAACCGGTTGATGAGAGGATGAATTAATTTTGAATAATTTGTATAATACAAATGTTGGCGCAGGAAAAAAATGAATACAAGAAAACATTGCCTTCTGGAATTGTGATAACAACAACGAAGAGCGAACACGCAGAGCAATTGGAAGCTTTGCAGCATCTTGTTTTTCCGCATCTTGCTGAAGAAGAAATTCTGCATGCAGATCAATACAGGAGGCATATAGAAATTTTTCCTGAAGGACAGTTTGTGGCATTGGATGGAGAAAAGGTAGTTGGAGCTACATCAACCATGCGTTATCATTTTGACACAGACGATCAGAAGCATCATACTTTTTTTGAGATCATGGGAGGAGGATGGCTGACCACACATGAGCCACATGGAGATTGGCTTTATGGTCTTGATGTTGGTGTGAATCCAGCATACAGGGGAAAGGGGATTGCGAAAGGATTATATCGTACAAGACAGGATCTTTGCCGGAGATTAGGTTTGAAAGGACAGATGACAGTAGGAATGCTGAATGGTTATGACGCTGTAAAAGATAAAATGAGTGTGGATGAATATTATGAGAAAGTAAAACGAAAAGAAATTTTTGATCCTACGGTTTCTGTGCAGGAAAAAATCGGTTTTGAAATTGCGGGACTGATGAAAGATTATCTCAATGATCCTACCTGTGGTAATGCAGGCGCAGTGATTGTGTTGTATGCGGAGAAGGCAATTTGAAAACCCGGTAATTTGAAAATGAATTTGTCTGATTAATTAACAGAATATGCAGCATATACAATTAAAAACATCTATTCCGGGTCCAAAGGGACTGGAAGTTTTGGAGAGAAGAAAAAATGCATTGCCATCAGGATTGGCGAAGTCAACAGAAGTTGTAGTGGAAAGAGCGGAAGGCGCTGTGGTGTATGATGTGGATGGAAACAGGCTGCTTGATTTTGCAGGCGGAATCGGAATGATCAATGTGGGTCATTGCAACGAAAACGTGGTGAATGCAATCAAAGTACAAGTGGATAAATACATACATACCTGTTCATTGGTTACTACCATTGAACCATATATTGAACTGGCAGAATTACTCAACACTGTTACACCAGGAAATTTTCCAAAGAAAACATTGCTTGCAAATTCCGGTTCTGAAGCGGTAGAAAATGCGGTAAACATTGCAAAATATTTTACCAAAAGAAATGCGGTGTTGTGTTTTGAAGGAGCGTATCACGGAAGAACCTTATTGACATTGAGTTTGACGAGCAAGTATGCGTTGTTTAAAAAAGGAATGGGTTCATTCGTAAGTGATATTTATCGAATTCCTGCTCCGAATATGTACCGCAGGATTGATGGCATGAGTGATGAACAATATATCCGGTATTGCATCAAACAATTGGAGATCGCATTTATCTCACAGGTTGATCCCGATGCACTCGCTGCGATCATCATCGAACCTGTGCAGGGCGAAGGCGGATTTCTTCCGATACCTAAAGAATATTTGCAGAAGATTCGTGACGTGTGCCACAAACATGGAATCGTAATGATCGCAGATGAGATACAAAGCGGCGCAGGAAGAACTGGAAAATTATTTGCGATTGAACACAGCGGTGTTGTGCCTGATATGATCTGTTCGGCAAAATCCATTGGTGCGGGAATGCCTGTCAGCGCTGTAACGGGAAGAGCAGAAATAATGGATGCACCGCATTTGGGAGGAGTAGGTGGTACTTACGGCGGAAGCCCGGTGGCATGTGTGGCTGCTATTGAAGCGATAAAAATTCTGAAAAGCGAATCATTTCTGCAAAGAGCAAATGAAGCCGGAGAGATTATTCGCACAACTTTAGAAGTATGGAAAGAAAAGTATAAGATTATTGGAGATGTGCGTGGCATCGGAGCGATGCGTTTGGTGGAGTTTGTAAAAGATCGTAACACTAAAGAACCTGACATGGAAGTCGCTCTTGAAATTATAAAAGATGCTGCCTCAAAAGGATTGATATTGATACGTGCAGGGCTGTTCAGTAACTGTATTCGCCTGTTGCCACCGATTGTCATTACTGATGAGCAATTGCAGGAAGGGTTGAGTGTGTTCGAGAGTGCAGTTAAACGAGCTGATGAAAAAAGGGAATAGAATATTTCAACCTAAAATTTCCAGGTTTGTTCATTTAATGAAAATAACAATATTGCCAATTTAACTATTCAGCAATTCATTGCCTTCACTTCTTATTCATAATGCCAACATACTTTCTTTTCACGATGGTTTTGTGAAAGGTAAGTATGATTCTATTGCATTAGAAGGAAATAAAATAAGCGCCGTTGGAAGATTTGATGAACTGCAGTCGTTAATTCAACCAAATACAGAAGTGATTAATGCTATGGGCAAAACACTGATGCCTGGATTTAATGACACGCATATTCACATCTGGAAAGTGGGTAACCTGAAAACTTTTATGCTCGATTTGCGCGGCGTGAAAAGTTTAGATGAAATGCTGCAAATGTTGTGTGAGTGTGATAAAAAATTTTCTGAGGCAAGATGGATAACTGCACGGGGTTTTAATGAAGCAATGTGGGAAGATGGAAGAATTCCAACTAAAAATGATTTAGACAAAGTTTCAAAAGACAAACCTGTTTATGTAATTCGTACCTGCGCACATATTGCAGTGTGTAATACAAAAGCACTTGAGTGGTGCAATATCAATTCGAAAATAACTATCCCGCAAGGTGGAGAGATCCGTTTAGGCGAAGACGGAGAACCCAACGGTATTTTTTCTGAAACCGCATTAGGATTAATAGCCAATCATATTCCGGCTTATACAAAAGAGCAATTAAAAATAATGGTGAAAGCGGTGCAGGATGAAATGTTTAGTTACGGTATCACTGCTGCAACTGATCCGGCGGTGCATCCGGAATTATTAGAAGCATATTATGAAATGAACGCCTCAAATGAAATTGCATTTCGTTTGCATGCAATCCCGATTTTATTACCGGATGGAAGTGAAGAACCTTATCCTATTCCTGATTTTTATGAATCAGATTTTTTCAATGTCAATACAGTAAAGTTTTTTTCTGATGGAGGCCTGAGCGGAAAGACTGCTGCATTGAAAAGACATTATAAAAATTCTTCTGAGAAGGGAGTATTGCGTTTAAAGCGTGAACAATATTTGCGTTTATGTATCGCCTCTATGGAGAAAACTTTGGGTATTGCCACACACGCTATCGGCGATGCTGCGATAGATTTTGTGATTGATGTATATAAAGAATTGCACAAATCTTTTCCCGGCATGATAAAACGGATTGAACATTTAGGATTACCCGAAGAAAAAAATTTAAGTGATATGCAGCAATGCAATATCGCTGCCTCCATGCAAACAATATTCATTAATGAGCTGGGAAAAAATTTTATCAGGTATTTAGATGAAGATTATCTTGAGCATTGTTATCCTGTTCGATCAGTTTTGAAACATGGAATTTTAACCGCTTTATCATCTGATGCGCCTGTTGTAAAAAATTTCAACCCGATGAAAGGAGTGGAGGCTGCTGTCAGAAGAAAAGATGAAGAAGGAAATTTCATTGCACCTGATGAGAGCATCAGCATAGGCGAAGCGCTGAAAGCATACACGTATCATGCAGCAAAGGTCAGCAATGTGAATCAGTTTGGTTCGATAGAAGAAGGCAAGCTTGCGGATTTTATTTTGCTTGATAAGAATCCATTAACCATTTCACCTGAAGAATTGCAAAATATACGAGTTGAAAAAACTTTTGTGGATGGTAAATGTGTATGGGCGAGAAGGTAAATATTTTTCCAACTTTAAACGTTGAGCTTTAAACTTTAAAACGTTATATCCCCAGCACGTCTTTCATCTTCGCATAGCCGGCTTTGCTTACCGGTAATCTTGCACCGGTGCTTAATAATATTAAATGGCCCTCTTTTTCATAAGGGTCAATACGCGTGATGAGTTGGGCATTGATGATATAAGAACGGTGAACTCTTATGAACTGCTGCTGCGGTAAACTTTCTTCAAAAAAATTCATTGTCTTCTTTTTTAAAAAAGTGCCATCCGCAGTGATAATTTTTACATAATCATCCGCTGCTTCGAGATAATGAATTTGTACGACAGGAATGATTTTTATCTTCCCTCCGTCTTTCACCACGATGCGATGATTTTGCTGCAGTGATTGTGATGCGGTTTGCAAAACTGCCTGGGTTTTTTCGGGGACATTTTTTTGATGATGTATAACTTTTTGTATCGCTTTGTCAAAACGTTCTTTGCTGAATGGTTTCAGCAGGTAGTCTGCTGCATGTGTTTCAAAAGCTTTGATGGCATATTCTTCATAAGCCGTGGTAAAAATTACTGCGGGCGGATCATCAATTAGTTCCAGCATTTCAAAGCCATTGATTTTTGGCATCTGGATATCAAGAAAAATTACATCCGGCTGATATTGCTGAATAGCCTTTACACCTTCAAAGCCATCATTGCATTCTGTTACTATCTCAATATCCGGATAGTTTTGAAGGTATTCTTTCACCATGCTTCTTGCTAATGGTTCATCATCAATAATAATCGCCTTCATCATCAAAATATTTGAGGTATAATAATCGCAGTAAAAAAATACCCGTTTTCTCTTTTTGTCTGCAACAGGTCATGCCTTGCAAATAATAAAAACAATCGCCGCTGAATAGAGGCCAGCCCAAAACCTGTTCCCTGCAAAGGTTGCGCTGTTTCTGCATCATAAGGATTTTGCACCGTAACTTCTAAATAACTTTTTTCAACTTTTGCATTGATAGAAATATTTACTTCACCGATAGTATCGTACAATCCAAACTTGATCGCATTTTCAACTACAGGTTGCAGCAACATTGATGGCAGTTTCATTTTTAGTGATGCTTCATCAGATGCTATTGCTGTTTGCAGACGATGCCCAAACCGGACTTTCTCAATGTCGAGATACAATTGCACATACTGCAGTTCTTCTTCAAGGGTACTCCATTGATGTTCGTCTTTACGCAGAGTGCCCCTCAGAAAATCTGATAGCTGCTCTATCATGTGTCTTGCTTTCTCAGGGTTGCTTCCTGTTAAAGCGCTGATAGAATTCAGGCTATTAAATAAAAAATGCGGTTGCAGTTGTTGTCTCAGCTTGAATAATTCTGCATCTCTTGTCAGTTGTTCTGCTTCATTCTTTCTTGCTTCCATCATTTTCTGTTCTTCCTGTGTGAACCAAAGCAGGCTTATCATCGCCATGCAACCCACCATCAAAAATGCAACTGCAAATCTTATAGACAATGACCTGCTCAAAATCATTATGTAGTGATCATCTGATCTGAAAATAAATCCCAGCAGCAATCTTGTAATCAATAACCAGATCGCACTTACGCTTATGCTTATTGTGAGTACATACCAATATTTTTCACGGCGGGGAAGATAATAGCGCATGTTATTAGTGATAAGTATGGTAGCGCCTGCCAATAATATATTGCTTAAGAAACTGTCAACGATTGCCTGCGCCTCAGTGAGATTAAAACCGGTTAATACAAGGGAATGAATAATGCTGATGATAACCCACCATATTGCATTGACCAATGCCAGTTTTTTTTTCGAAGAAGCTATATTATCCAATGGTATTAATTTAACCTGATCGTTTTGTGCATACTGCTTTGCATGATATGTGTTGCACGCAGTTTGGTGATACGAATATAAATGTCTGCATCATCTTCTTCACGGATACGTGAATACATTTCTGCGCCGTCTATCAGGTCGTCGAGAAGATAGATTTCTGATACATCTATAAATTTCCAGTGTACAGGCTTTTGTACCTCATTCAAAAAATTGTCCTGCTCGTGGTGTCCGATAAGCCTTGCTTTCTGAAATGCATGCAATTCATCTTCTGCATGTATCAAACGGAGTTGTTCATCGAATTGCGGTGTATGATTTCCATCTCCGCAAATAATACGATACACTATTTTTGCCAGGTACCAGTTCATAAGCTATATTATTTTTCGGGTAAATTATCTAGCGTGAAAAGTGAAACGTCAAACGTGAAAGACGTAAAATAAAACGTGAAACTCATTCATCATCTTTTGATTTTTTAAACTTAATAGTTCAGTAACTGTTTAACTCTATGCCACCAAAAACTGTTGTGCCTTTGATCACAAGAACTTTATCTGCATCAATGTTTGCCGCTTTTACCGGGCGCTTATCCTCAATCCCGCCGAATACAACATTCGCCTCGCTGGTCTTTATATTCCAGTGCGGAGGAAGAATTAATTTGGTACCGCCAAACACCTGGTTTACTTCAATGACCACTGTGCCTTGTATATCTGCCTGTGTCAGGTCTATTTCTGAGCCACCCATAAAAGCATTAATCTCTCCGCCTTTAAAGTTTTTGGAAAGCACTCTTTTTTTCACTCCGCCCAGAAATATATTACTCTCAATAAACTCACCTTCGCCGGTAGTGTTTATGTTGAAACCGGATTCCCTGTTGCGCTGTTTATTTTTCCATTCCTCTTTCATCTTATCTTTCCATTCTTTCTTAAAATAACTTCGATGCCTCCGGCGGAGGATGAAAAATAATCCAAGCATAATGGTTGCAATGGCCGGGATAAAATCACGGAGATTTAAATCGGGCATTTGCCGGTCCATTTAAAACAGCGATCCTATGCCTATCAGCAGTATCCAGACGGGATTTCTTAGTCCTGACTGAAAG
>JAHEZC010000146.1:0-3870 GCA_023251275.1 Parafilimonas sp.
CCCGATTTATAACAGTTTTGAAAGACATTGAAGGCCCGATGTCCATCCAAATTTTTAATTGAACCGACAGGTTATCATAATTATCGCCAAACAATTTCACAACAGCATTATATTAACTGCCAATCAGTCAGTACCGATCTTTTTAGTTATTTTTGCAGACTGAAAATTTTTAAGAATGGAAATGCTGGGAATGTCCGCAAAAATGCACGATGAAGCTCGCCAGGGTGAAGCGTTTGCACCTGTTGTATCAGGCGGCAATCAATACCAAAAAAAATTCTACATAGAAAGCTATGGCTGCCAGATGAATTTCAGCGATAGCGAGATTATTGCATCCATCTTACACAATAACGGTTTTGGCGCTACAGTGATTTATCAGGAAGCCGATTTGGTTTTACTCAATACCTGCTCTATCCGGGAAAAAGCAGAACAGACTGTGCGAAAGCGCTTAACAGAATTCAGGAAGTTAAAAGGAGCAAAACCGGGCATGTTGATCGGTGTTTTGGGTTGTATGGCAGAAAGGCTGAAAGCAAAATTGCTCGAGGAAGAAAAACTCGTGGATATAGTGGTAGGTCCCGATGCTTATCGCAGTTTACCGGGTTTGATCGGAGAAGCTGAAACCGGGCATAAAGCAGTGAATGTATTACTAAGCCGCGAAGAAACTTATGCTGATATTTCACCTGTGCGATTGGATAGTAACGGAGTAACTGCTTTTATTTCCATTATGCGTGGGTGCAACAATATGTGCAGTTTTTGTGTTGTACCTTTTACAAGAGGCAGGGAAAGAAGCCGCGACGCTTATTCCATTATCGCCGAAGCAAAAGAATTATTTAATAGCGGCTATAAAGAAGTCACCTTACTTGGCCAGAATGTAGATAGCTATTACTGGATAGATGAAGAAAAAGATGAGATAATCACCTTTGCAAAACTCCTTGAAAAAGTGGCACTCGTGAATGATGACTTACGTGTCCGGTTCAGCACTTCACATCCAAAAGATATTACGGAAGATGTATTGCATACAATGAATAAGTATGAAAATATATGCAAACATATTCATCTCCCCGTGCAAAGCGGCAGCACCCGCATTTTGCAATTGATGAACAGAACTTATACACGTGAATGGTATAAAGCAAAGATTGACCAGATAAGGAATATAATTCCCGAATGCGGGATCAGTTCTGATATCATTGCAGGTTTTTGTACTGAGGCAGAAGAAGACCATAAGGATACGATCAATATCATGGAATACAGCCGGTACGATATGAGCTATATGTTTGTTTATAGTGAAAGGCCAGGCACGCTTGCAGCAAAGAGATATAAGGATGATATAGGTGATGATGTTAAGAAAAAAAGATTACAGGAAATTGTAGTGTTGCAGGGACGTTTATCGCAGGAAAGTAATCAACGGGATATTGGTAAAACATTCAAAGTGCTTATTGAAGGAGAAAGCAAGCGTAGTGCTAATGACTGGATGGGAAGGAATACGCAAAATAAAGTAATTGTTTTTCCTAAACATATCCCTGACTCAAAGAAGGGTGATTATGTACAGGTTAAAGTAATTGATTGCACACAGGCAACTTTGCTCGGAGAAGTAATTTAATGTAACGGAAATGAGGAAGCAATGACTGAAGAAATTAAATTAGAATTACTCAAACTTGAAGATGAAAAAAACATAAAGATTGTCTATGCAGTAGAATCAGGAAGCAGGGCCTGGGGATTTGCATCACAGGATAGCGATTGGGATGTAAGGTTTATATATGTTCATGATTATGATTGGTATCTGTCAATTCAGGAGAACAAGGATAATATAGAAACAACTTTATCTAATGATATTGATTTAAGCGGATGGGAATTGCGTAAAGCATTATTACTTTTCAGAAAATCAAACCCTCCTTTATTGGAATGGTTGAGAAGCCCTATAGTTTATAAGCAAAGTTTTTCAACTGCAGATCAATTAAGAATCGTTGGAAAATTTTATTTCAATCCTAAGTCATGTTTGTATCATTACCTGCACATGGCAAGAGGTAATTATGAAGCATATTTCAAAGAAAATATTGTCAGACTGAAAAAGTATTTTTATGTTCTTCGCCCACTTCTGGCTTGTTGTTGGATTGAAAGAACTAATGATATGGCGCCGATGGAATTTGCTCTTTTAATTGATAAAGAAATATCAAACAGGGAATTGAAAAAAGAAATTAATTTACTTCTTGACAAAAAGAAAAACGGCGTTGAATTAGATAAAGGTGAAAGAATATCTGTCATTGATGAATTCATTGAGGATAAGCTTGTTTATTTTAAAAACTATTTGGAAAATTTTGAATTCACAAACTCACCGGATTTTGGCAAGCTTAATTTAATCTTCAGAAATACATTAAAGGAAGCCTGGATAAATTAATTTAAAATGGAAATACAAAGCATAAAAAACCGCTTCGGCATTATTGGCAATTCACCGGCACTCAATCATGCACTGGATGTGGCTGTGCAGGTAGCAGCTACAGATTTAACCGTATTGATCATTGGTGAAAGTGGTGTAGGAAAAGAAGCTTTCTCGCAAATCATCCATACATTATCAGCGAGAAAACACAATCCGTTCATTGCGGTGAACTGCGGGGCCATTCCGGAAGGAACAATTGATTCCGAATTATTCGGGCACGAAAAGGGCTCCTTTACAGGTGCTGTTGAAAGCCGTAAGGGATATTTTGAAACGGTAAATGGCGGCACCATGTTTTTGGATGAAATTGGTGAACTGCCATTAGGTACACAGGCAAGACTGTTGCGTGTGCTTGAGGCAGGAGAATTCATCCGGGTAGGTTCTTCCAAAGTACAAAAAACAGATGTGCGTGTAATAGCTGCCACCAACAAAGAATTAATGGACTTTATTCACAATGGGAAATTCCGCGAAGATTTATATTATCGCCTGAGCACAGTGCCTATTCGTGTACCGCCGCTCCGCGACAGGAAGGAAGATATTCCGTTACTGTTCAGAAAATTCGTCGTTGATTTCGCAGAGCGTTATAAAATGACACCCGTCCAATTAGATGATGAAGCAAAAAACCTGTTAATTAACTATCCCTGGCCGGGAAATATACGGGAGTTAAAGAATATTGCAGAGCAAATTTCTGTGCTGGCGAATCAACCCGTGATCGGAGGAAATGAGTTAAGAAAATTTTTACCTGAAAGAAATTTCAACCGCTTACCTGTGCTCGCTTCTTTGCCGCATGGTGAATTTGCGAATGAAAGAGAAATTTTGTACAAGCTTTTTTTTGATATGAAAAAAGATGTGACGGAGTTGAAAAAAATGTTTCTTGAAATTCTCCAAAACCCTTCACTGGCTGGCAGTGCAGCGCATTATACCAATGAGTCGTTGTTGAATGATTATAACTTGAATGGAGAAAATCAGAAAGGAATTATGGCGCCCGGAATTGTACAGCAGTCTATTATTTCGTCTCATAAACAACCTGTTATTTATTCACACAACGACGAAATACAGCAGCACGAGGAGGTCGAAGAATCGCTGAATATAATGGATAAAGAAAAAGAATTGATTGAAAAAGCGCTGAAAAAACACCGGGGAAAAAGAAAAGATGCAGCATTGGATCTTGGTATCAGCGAACGCACACTATACAGAAAGCTGAAAGAATATGATATTAATGAATAATAATAAAAATCACAGGTTTCAATATCCGGGATTCAGAATTTTGAGTACTGAAGGCAAAACAAAAAGTTCCAGTATCTTGTATCTTGTATCCTGTATCTTGTATATCATCACACTCACCTCCTGCCATATTTATACATTCAAAGATGTAAGCATTCCCCCGGAAGTTAAAACCATAAAAATTGATTATATTGAAAACAGGGCGAGGTACATTAATC
>JAHEZC010000146.1:3880-6780 GCA_023251275.1 Parafilimonas sp.
CAGATGCGCTTCAGCAAAAGATTTCAAACCAGACACGGCTAACACGTACTACCAATGATGATGCGCATTACCAGATAAGCGGGTACATCACCAATTATTCCGTGACTACTGCCGGCATCAGCAACCAGCAGGCTGCAACCAACAGGCTTACAGTAGGCACACATATTACCCTTGTGAATACGCTTGACAATAAAACTCAGGATTTTGATATCAGCAGAGACTTCGATTTTTCAGCCGGCCTTACCCTTCAGCAGGCAGAAAACCAGTTGCTGGATGAAATTATCAAGAATCTTACTGATGAAATTTTTAACCGCATCTTTTCCAACTGGTAGCAGAAGTTGTATTTTCACATTTCAATTTTTCCTGCAGCGAATGAATAAAAAAACAGAAAATAATATATTATATCAACTTACTGGAAAGCATTCCTTTGAAGAAACTACGGTTGAAGAATTGAATCATATTACCGCATCCCTTCCTTATTTTGGCCCGGCGCAACTGCTGCTTGCAAAAAAAATGCAACTTTCAAAAAATGATGGATTGCAAAAGCAGGTTCAAAAAACAGCATTGCATTTTTCCAACCCTTTCTGGCTGCATTACCAGTTAATAAAAGATGAATGGAATAATGACAAAGATGAAGAAGCGCTGACAGGCAATTCAGCAACAACTGCAGATGTTTTGGAACAGAAAATAGCTGTCATAGAAGAAAAGCCCGAAGAATTTTTAATACAACCAATCGCAGAATCTGGACCTGCGCATTCTGAAAATCTGCACGACACACTAACAGAAGAAACAACATCTGAAGAAAATATTGATAAGAGAGAAGATGCGCCCGAAGAAATAAATTCCTTGTCTTCAAACGAAAAAATGACGGGCATACTTGCAGAACAATTAGCTGAATTTAACAAGCCTGTGGAAGAAAATGCGGAGATAAGAATTGAAACAGAACCTTACTACACCGTTGACTATTTTGCTTCGCAGGGTATCAAGCTACAGGCGATTGAAGATGCAAAAGATAAACTTACTGTGAAGATGCGGAAATTCACGGATTGGCTCAGGGAAATGAAACGCATTAATCCGCATCCTACCGATCTTGGTTCTGATGAAGCCACTGTACATTTGATACAGGATATTGCAGAAACTTCCAACATTTCAAAAGAGATCATTACAGAAACTATGGCAGAAGTGCTTGCCAAACAAGGCAAACTCGATAAGGCGATACAGGTTTACATAAAATTAAGTTTTTTGAATCCGTCCAGATCCGCTTACTTTGTGGCGAAAATCCGGGAATTAAAAGATATTTAAAATGGCAATTTTTTTTCTTATTCTGATAGCTCTGGCAAGTGTTATTCTTGGCTTGATAGTATTAATACAAAATCCCAAGGGTGGCGGATTGTCCGGCACAATTGCGGGATTCAGCAACCAGTTCATGGGTGTAAAACAAACCACCGACGTTCTTGAAAAAGGCACGTGGCTGTTTGCCGCGATTGTAGCTGTGCTCAGCATTGTTTCAATCTTGTTTTTCACCGGCAATACCTCAAATACTGATACAAAAATTTTGCAGCAGATAAATACCACTGCACCTGCCAATACCCAACCTGGCACCTCGCAACCAAATACTGTTCCCCTAACACCTGACAGTACGAAGTAAATAAAACCGGTTTTCTGATATATTTACAGTCTTAACTTATGCAGGCTCACAGGGTTTTTGTTATTTTGAATTCCCGTGAGAAGAAAAACGTTTTATATCATTCCAGGAATATTCATTATTTGCATCATAATAGCCTCCTGGTTATTGCTGATGCCTGCCACAAGATTTGATTCAAATTCACAGTTTATTTATTTACAGGAAGGAAAAGATTCCAAACAACAGGTGATTGATCAACTCAGTAAAAGAAATATTATCAGAAATACAGGATTGTTCAGCTTTACTGCAACGAAACTCGGCGTTTGGGAAAAATTAAAACCAGGAAGATTTGAAATAAAAAAAGGGGAGAGCATTTTCAGCATACTGCGTATGCTGAGAAATAACAGGCAGTCTCCTGTAAAACTCATTATTAACAAACTCAGAACTCATGAAGATCTTGCCAGGTTGATTGCCAAAAACTTTCTGCGGGATTCCATTACAGTTATTTCTTTTTTGAGCAATAATGATTCTTTGCAACCATTGGATGTGGATACAAATACCTTAATGAGCCTCATAATTCCTGATACTTATTTCTTTAACTGGAATACATCTTTGAAAAATATTCTCATTAAATTGAAAAACAATGAAGAAAAATTCTGGGAAAAAGATGAGCGCAAAAAGAAGGCTGAAATGCTTGGCCTTACTCAGTTGCAGGTTTATATAATTGCATCCATCATAGAAGAAGAAACCAATTACAATAATGAAAAGGGCCTGATTGCAAGTGTGTATATCAACAGGCTGAATAAAGGCATGCCCCTGGGCGCTGATCCTGCTATTAAATTTGCACTCCGGGATTTCGGTCTTAAAAGAATTTTGTATGAACATATAAATGCCTGTGCAAACTCGCCTTACAACACTTATCGCAATAAAGGACTGCCGCCTGGTCCGATCTGTACACCATCTGCTGAAACTATTAGTGCAGTGCTCGATGGGCCAAAAACAGATTATCTTTTTTTTGTGGCGAAAAGTGATTTCAGCGGTTACCACCATTTCAGTACCAATTTTGCAGAACATATACAGTATGCACGGGAATATCAAAGAGCGCTGGATACACTGTTGATGAATAAAGCAAATCAAAATAAATGATGCTTTGACTAAACTGGAACATATTATATTAGCTTCAAAACCTGTTACTTTTATCCGTGAGAAAAGTAAAAAAATTTTTATCCCCGGCTTTCATGGAATTCCCCTGCATGATGCATATATTTTTTTTATA
>JAHEZC010000147.1 GCA_023251275.1 Parafilimonas sp.
TCTTCGTGCAGACCGTCGGCCGGAATTTACGCAGATAGACTGTGAAATGAGTTTCGTGGAGCAGGAAGATATTCTCGATATGTTTGAAGGCTTGATAAAGAGAATTTTCAAAGATGTAAAGAACATTGAGTATAATGAAAAAGTGGAACGCATGATATGGGAAGATGCAATGTGGAATTACGGCAACGACAAGCCGGATATTCGTTTTGAAATGCAACTGTGCAATTTGAAATTCCCCGGCCATGTTTTTCAAAATAAAAAAACTTTGTTCGAGGCTGAATTTTTTAATATTCCCCCTTTAGGGGCTGGGGCTTCTGAAACCGTTGTTGCCATTGCAGTCCCTGGCTGCAGCGAATATTCCCGCAAACAAACAGATGAACTCACCGAATGGGTAAAGCGTCCGCAGATCGGGATGAAAGGATTGGTGTACATCAAGTGTAATACGGATGGCAGCTTTAAAAGCAGCATTGATAAATTTTACGATGAAGAAAAGCTGAAGGCGATTGCAAATACGTGCAACGCAAAAGCAGGTGATCTTATTTTGATATTGGCAGGCGCAGAAGAGCGCACAAGAAAAGCCATGAGTGAATTACGTTTGGAAATGGGCAGGCGGCTTGGTTTCCGGAAAGAAAATGAATTCAGATTATTGTGGGTGCTCGATTTCCCTTTGTTTGAATACGATGCAGAAAGCAACCGTTGGGTGGCAAGACATCATCCATTCACATCGCCAAAACCTTCAGATATTGAAATAATGATCAATAACGATCCTGTAATTACCGATGCCGCAAAATATCTTGAACATTCCTATGCTAACATCAAAGCGAATGCGTATGATATGGTACTGAATGGAAACGAAATCGGCGGGGGTTCTATCAGGATTTACCAGAGAGAGCTGCAGGAAAAAATGTTTGCAGCACTGGGAATGAGCGAAGAAGAAGCATTACACAAATTCGGTTTTTTACTCGGCGCTTTTGAATACGGAGCACCACCGCACGGAGGCCTGGCTTTTGGATTTGACCGCCTTTGTGCTATTCTCGGCGGCAGTGAAAGCATCCGTGATTTTATCGCATTCCCGAAAAACAATTCCGGCAGAGATGTCATGCTCGATGCACCGGCTGTGATTGATGAGAAACAGTTAGAGGAGTTGCAAATAAAAACCCTTCCAAACCTTCCCTGAAGGGAAGGCTTATCAGCTTTGATTATATTTGAAATTGTTCTGATTTTTTGTATGCTTGAAAACCTAAAAATATGATCCCAAATTATGAAACCCTAATGTTACCTTTTTTACAATTGCTAAGTGATGAAAAAGAACATACCAGAAAAGAAGTGGCAGAATTTCTTGGAAGAAAATTAAATCTGACAGAAGAAGAAAAAAAAAGGTTTTTGCCTAATACTAAGGTTCCTGTGTTTCGACATAGAGTTGGGTGGACAAGATCATATCTTAAAAAAGCCGGTTTGATAGAATATATTAAAAGCGGCGTTTACAAAATAACTGAAACGGGTAAAAAAGTATTGGCAGAACATCCTGAAAAAATTACTATTCAATATTTAAAACAATTTCCAGCATTCGTTGAATTTCTAAAACCAAAAAGAAAAGATGAAATAGATGAAAGACTCATAAATGATATTAATGTTCAATCTGCGACACCTGAAGAAATTATTGCGGAAGCATATCAAAATATCAAAAGGTCGTTGGAATGGGAAATCCTTGAAAAACTTAAATCAGTTCATCCATCCTTTTTTGAAAGAATCATAGTAGAACTTCTTGTTAAAATGGGTTATGGCGGTTCTATCGAAGAAGCGGGCAAAGCAACACGTTACACAAATGATGAAGGGATTGATGGTGTAATTAAGGAAGACAAATTAGGTCTTGATATAATTTATATTCAGGCAAAAAGATGGGGTAATGTTGTAGGAAGGCCGGAGCTACAAAAGTTCGTTGGTGCTCTTGCAGGACAAGGTGCAAAAAAAGGGATATTCATTACAACCTCTTCTTTCACTAAAGAAGCTGAACAATACACTCCGAAGAACGAAACAAAAATTGTGTTGATTGATGGCGAAAAACTTGCTCAATACATGATTGATTATAACCTCGGGGTTTCAGTCCTGAACACTTATGAAATCAAAAAGATAGACACTGATTATTTCGAAGAAGATTAATTTTCCAAAACTTTTATCTTCCCTCATTTCTTCCTATCTTCCGCAATTGAAAGTTGCCTGCCATTCCGCTGTGCAACTTTTTATATTTATTAAATTGTGAAATATGAACCTGCAAACTTTACTGCATGAGTACAAATCTCCGCCGGATATATGGGATGAAATGTGCGACGAACAACATATCCGCCAGCAGTACAGTAAGGTGTTCGACACACTGCAGCACCTGCAGGTCACCGACCTTCAGCAAAAAGACAGGCTCGCCGGTGAACTGTTCATGAACCAGGGCATTACCTTCACGGTATATAGCGACAATGCAGGCATTGAACGCATCTTCCCATTCGATATTATCCCACGCATTATTACCGCGGCAGAGTGGGAACACGTGGAAAAGGGCATCCGGCAAAGGTTAAAGGCGCTTAATCTTTTTCTCAAAGACATTTATAATAAACAGGAAATTCTCCGCGACGGCATCATTCCGGCAGAGCTTATCGTATCCTGCCCGCACTATACCCGCGAAGTACATGGCATACAGGTGCCTTATGATATTTACGTACATATTTCCGGCATTGATTTAATCCGCGGGGAAGACGGAACATTCTACATTTTAGAAGATAACCTGCGTACCCCTTCCGGCGTGAGTTACATGCTCGAAAACAGGGAAGTTACCAAGCGTATTTTTCCCGATATGCTTGCAGCCAGTAAAGTTCGTATGGTGCATAATTACCCGCTGCTGCTCCACCAGATTTTATTGTCATTAGCGCCTACACAAATATCAAATCCGACAGTGGTGTTGTTAACGCCGGGTATTTATAATTCTGCCTACTATGAACACACATTTCTTGCAAGGCAGATGGGTGTGGCACTTGTGGAAGGAAGAGACCTTGTGATAGACAACCACAAAGTATTTATGAAGACAACAAATGGGCTGGAACAGGTGCATGTAATTTATCGCAGGATTGATGATGAATTTCTTGACCCGCTTCTATTCAACCCGCAAAGCGTGCTGGGTGTGCCCGGATTAATAAGCGCTTACAGAAAGGGGAATATAGCGATTGTGAATGCATTGGGCAATGGTGTTGCAGATGATAAAGCCGTCTATGCTTATGTGCCTGCCATGATAAAATATTATCTCAATGAAGAAACTATTTTACCCAATGTGCCTACATACCAGATGAGTGATCCGGATGCGAGGGAATACGTATTTGACCATATTCAAAACATGGTAATAAAACGTACCAATCAAAGCGGCGGCTATGGTATGATCATGGGCAATAAGATTTCAGAAGAAGATTGGTCGAAAGCAAAAGTCCAGGTTGAATCTGAAGCAAGAAGTTTTATTGCACAACCGATCATAAAATTATCAACTGTTCCTTGTTTTATTGATGGTAAGTTAAAGCCGCGCCATGTTGACTTGCGGCCTTATGCTTTATGCAGCCCGAATGGCGTACAGATAGTGCCGGGAGGGCTCACAAGAGTTGCGTTACGGGAGGGTTCTCTCGTTGTAAATTCATCTCAAGGTGGCGGAAGCAAGGATACCTGGGTGATAGATTGAAGTGTGTGCTTTGTGGTTTGGAGTTTGTGGAATGCGGGATAAGTGAGAAGTACGAAGTAGGAAGTTAAAAAATCCGACATCGGCAAATCAGACATCAGAGATCAGACATCAGACATCTTAAATATGGTAGTGAGATTATTAAATCATATAATGAAAGGGCTAAATAAAAAATTATGCTGAGCAGAATCGCAGACTCTTTATTCTGGCTGAACCGTTATATGGAACGGGCTGATGGCCTGTTGCGTGTGATGCATACAAATTATATTTTGTCGCTCGACAAGGGTGTAAATGGCGCATTAACATGGAAACCTTTACTTGAAATTTTTACAAACGCTGATGAAGCAAAAATCGCCGTGCTTGAAAATGATACTGATGCCACTCTGAAGTTGCTGATGCTGGATACAGAAAATATTAATGCATTAAAAGTCATCCTTACCCGTGCACGTGAAAATGCAAGAGGCGTGCAGGATCATATTACAAAAGAAGTATGGGAACAGGTAAACCAGATGTACCACTTGGTAAACCAGAAAAAACTTGCCTCCAAACTTACAGGAGATACATCACTGGAAACAATTGAAAATTTTCTTCGCAACAGTTTCTTATTTTCAGGCGTGATTGATATTACAATGCCACGCGGCACCGGCTGGAACTTCATGAACCTCGGACGGCATATTGAACGATGTTTACAAACTATTGAAATAACCGATAAGCAATACCACAATGTGGGCTATGATCTGAACAACCAGCAGGATATCATGCAATGGCGTTATTTATTGCTATCTGTTTCGGGCTATGAATTGCACCTGAAAACATACCGCACAACAAATTACAACAGCAATGTGCTGCACCAGGTGCTCATTAACCAGAACTTCACACGTTCAGTAATTTATTCACTCAGCAGGATTGAAAAATACCTTGCAGATGTGGTAAATGAAAATAAGTCGCCGGAAAATGAAGCGTTATTGCGGTTTTTCGGACGCTTATACAGCCGTGTTCGTTACGTGGACTTTGATGCACTAGATGGAATCATTCTGCAGCGGTTTCTTTTTGAATTGCGACATGATGTAGTGGAATTCAGCAAGAGGCTGGCTCAAAACTTATTTTCTTATTCATAATTATGCAGCATGCCGATTTTTAAAATTCATCATATTACCAAGTACGAATACGACAGGCCGGTAAAAGAAAGTGTGAATGAAATAAAAATTTTCCCTTTTACCTGCAATGAGCAGGAAACTTTATTGCACGAACTGTTGATTACCGGAAATCCTGAAGTGCAGTTATTTACAGATTACTGGGGCAATAAAACAGGTCTGTTTAATGTGTTGAATTTGCATAAAGAAATGGTAATAGAGAGCAAACTGGTAATACGAACTACTGCTTCATCGCAATTGCATATTAATTTTCATACGGGATTTGATGAACTGATGAAGGAAGTGAACGGGCATATACGGTTGCTTGAATACGCCAGTTCAGAAAAAATTGAAAAACAAAAATTAATTGACGGCATTGCAAAAGAAATTTTTAACGAAAATAAAAGTGTCGCCGCTGTGGTCGAGCATTGCGGAGAATACATCTACAAAAATTTTAAATACATAAAGGGCATCACCAACATTGAAACAACAGTTGACGAAATTCTGCACCATCGCAGCGGTGTATGCCAGGATTTCGCACATTTGTTGCTGCAGCTTTTACGCTCGATGAAAATTCCCTCCCGGTATGTCAGCGGTTATATATGTCCCAGTAAAAGCGGTATGCGTGGTGAAGGCGCTACACATGCATGGGTGGAGACTTATATCCCGGGATTTGGCTGGGCAGGCATAGACCCGACTAACAATGTATGGGTCACTAACAACCACGTGAAGCTCGCTGTGGGCAGGCATTTCAACGACTGCAGCCCGATAAGAGGAACTTTTAAAGGACCTGCAAGGCAGAAACTTTCTGTGCATGTTTCGATTGGCTATGAAGACGGACATATATTTGAAGAAATGAATAATGTAAAAATGCAGCCGCAACCGTCTGACGCCAAAGAAGAGGAGATCATTGATGAAAGTTTTGCAGGACAGCAACAGCAATGATTTTATTTCGTGAAACGTGAGACTCGAAGCGTGAAAAAGAAAGTCAGAAAGTCATTGAGTCAAAAAGTCAAATGGTCATAAGATTAGAAAATCGCAAATCGTACATCAATAAATCGTAAAATGTTTCTATACAGGTTATTAAGTTTTTTTGTCAATTTCTTTTGTGCTTTTTTAGCCGTCATAACGTTTTTTGGAATTTTACTTGCTTTCGGCAACCCTGCTTTATTGCTGCAGGTTTTTTTAACAGGATGCACAGTATTGTATGGGTGGTTTGCCAATCGCTTTTTTACTTACGTAGTGATCGGCAGGCAACATATCAGAAAAAAGCAGAAGGATTGGTTGCAGGTAAATGCTATCGGGGCCATTATATTTTCCATACTCGGTATCGTAAATTTTATTTATCTTTTTTCAAATCCGCATTCATTGGATGAACTTTTAAAACAAATACCGGCAAGCCAGCCCGTTCCAAAAACGCTGCTGCTGAATGTTTCCATCGGGCTTTTTGTACTTTGTTCATTATTATTCATCCATATCATCTGGACTTATATTCTTGTGCGAAAACACAAAGAATATTTTGATAACTGAATGAACGGTTAAAGCAAATTTTTTTACCCCAATTATTTGTTATCGTGCAAACTGTTATCCACAGCCCGGTAATAGTTGCCATCAAATTCGTAGCTTAGTGCTGTATGAAAAAAATATTTCTCCTGCTCACCTGTACATTTTTTGTTGCATTGATTTTTGCACAAAGCCAGAATGTAACGCCTGTTTACAGTCAGTACGCAACTAAGGAAGGCCGTGAAATGATGTATAAGCAAATGGTCGAAGAAACCATTCCGGATTATCTTGCTGACAAAATTGATGACAGTACGGAAGATCAATGGATACAGGCATTCTGGGCGATGGAACTCATTCTGTTTCGCTCTGATTATTGTGAACAGAAATTAAGAGAACCCTGGGCGCATATTGATGAGCGTTC
>JAHEZC010000148.1 GCA_023251275.1 Parafilimonas sp.
GGTGTGGCCGGAGGAATTACAATTTTTAAAAAAACCGGTAATAAAATTCTTAAGGAAGAAAAAACAACATCTGATTGGGTATATGCAGGAAATATTCCCGGTATTTTTGAAGATGTCTGGAGTTATGCAGAAGATATTGATGGCAGCATGTGGGCAGGCACGCAACAAGGGGTCTTAAGGCTTTCTGATTTTATGGATGCTTCGGGCAATCCTGCTCCTGCTAAAACCCATATTGAAAGATTTGGATCAGCAGAGGGATTATCTGAAGGAAGCATTCATGTAAGCTCTGTAAATGATAAAGTTTTTTTTGTATCGGATAAATCTGTTTTCCGGTTTGATTACACAAACCGGCGGTTTATAGCAGATACTACTTTCGGGCCAATGGGTTTTGGAAACGATCCAAACCAATATGTTATGACCACTGATTGGAAAGGGCGTGTATGGTTGAATTTTGGTATGGAAACAGCCTTAGCTTTTCCGAAGCCCGGCGGAGGTTACCGTGTAGAAAAAACCCCTTTTTTGCCTCTTGCCGATCAGGTAATTTCAAATATATTTCCTGAACCGAATGGTATCATCTGGTTTGCTGCAACTGACGGACTGACAAGGTATGATGAAAATCTCAAAAAGGATTATAACGAGAGTTTCAAAACATTTTTAAACAAAGTAATTGCAGGCAAGCAGGCGCTTTCTACTATTCCTTCCGGCAACCAGCCAGCATCTTTACCCTATAAACAAAATACACTTCGTTTTGAATATGCCGCTCCATTTTTTGAGCAGGAAAAAAAGACCAAATATCAAACTTGGCTTGAAGGATTTGAACCCGATTGGTCAGGATGGGATTATAATACTTACAAAGAATATACAAATCTGCCCGGTGGTAAATATCATTTTCATGTGAGGGCTATGAACATTTACCAGAAAGTAAGCGATGAAGCTGTTTATGATTTTGCAGTCAAACCGCCCTGGTACCTTAGCTGGTGGGCTTTTTTATTATATGGTATCGCCGTTATTGCTCTTATATACCTTGTAGTGCGCTATCGTACCCGGCAACTGCATGAAAAACATCGTGAACTGGAAAAAATTGTTTCGGAGCGCACAGCAGAGCTAAGCCAGCGTGTGGAAGAGTTAGCTGTTATCAATAGTGTGCAGGAAGCTTTGGTCAGCGCATTGGATATGCAGGCAATCTATGATCTTGTTGGTAATCGCATAAGAGATGTTTTTAATGCCCAGGCTGTTATCATTGCCAACCTGGATCAGGAGACCGGGCTTGAACATTTTAAATTTACTATCGAAAACGGGATGCGTTTTTATCCTGAAGCCCGTCCATTTGATAAACTGAGACAGCACCTTATTGAAACACGTCAAAAGATTGTAATTAATAATACGAAAGAGGCATTTGCATGGTTTGGAATGGAGGCTTTACCGGGAACAAAGCCCATGAAATCCGGTGTATTTGTACCATTAGCCATTAGTGATAAAATCACCAGTTATGTAAGCCTGCAAAATGTAGATAAGGAAAATGCTTTTAGCGAATCTGATGTACGATTGTTGGAAACTCTTGCCAACAGTATGAGTGTTGCTTTGGAGAATGCTCGCCTCTTCGACGAGACCCAACGCCTTTTTAAAGCCGAGCAGCAGCGTGCCGCTGAACTGGCAATCATCAACAGCGTACAGGAAGGTCTTGCCGCCAAGTTGGATATGCAGGCAATTTATGATCTTGTTGGTGACAAGATACGCGATGTATTCGATGCGCAGGGAGTTTCCATTACTTACTATGACAGGTCAACGAATTTTCTCAATCAGCCATATTATCTGTTTCAGGGCAAGCGTATTTTCGAAAAAGGCTTTGACCTCGGTAAAGGGTTAACATCGCACATTATACACACCGGTCAGCCGCTATTAATTAATGAAAAAGCGATTGAGCGATACAAAGAACTCGGTGCAGTGTTTGCCTCGGCAGAAAGCGAGGACGCGGCTAAGTCATGGTTAGGTGTTCCTCTGATCTCAGGCAGTAAGGTTACAGGTGTGATTAAGCTTGAAAATTACGAAAGGGAATTTGCTTACTCTGAATCTGATGTCTCCCTGTTGCAAACTTTGGCAAACAGTATGAGCGTTGCATTGGAAAATGCTCACCTCTTTGATGAAACAACCCGTCTGCTGAAGGAAACAGAACAACGTACTGCAGAACTTGCTGTTATAAACAGTGTGCAGGAAGGATTAGCAAAGGAACTGGACATGCAGGCAATTTACGACCTGGTGGGTAACAAAATTCGTGATCTTTTCGATGCACAGGCAGTTATCATTGCTACTTTCAATCACGAAAACGGCACAGAACATTTTAAATATGCAATCGAAGATGGAAAACGATTTTATCACGAACCCCGCCCTTATGATAAATTAAGAAAGCACTTAATTCAAACACGCCAAAAAATTGTTATAAACAAAAATTATTCAGAGGCATATAGTGAATTTGGTCTGAAAGTTCTGCCGGGAACAAAAATGACCAAATCGGGTGTATTCTTTCCGCTTTTCATAGGTGACAAAGTAAATAGTTATATCAGCTTGCAAAATATGGATCGTGAAAATGCATTTAGTGAATCTGATATACGTTTACTGGAAACTTTATCAAACAGCATGAGCGTGGCTTTAGAGAATGCACGCCTCTTTGATGAGACCAACCGCCTGCTGAAAGAAACAGAACAACGCACTGCTGAACTCGGAGTGATAAACAGTGTGCAGCAGGCACTGGCAAAGGAACTGGACATGCAGGCAATTTACGACCTGGTAGGCGAAAGGATCCGCGATCTTTTTGATGCGCAGGTAGTTGCCATTGCAACATTTGATCACGAAGCAGGGACTGAGCATTTCAAATATATAATTGAAAAAGGAAACCGGTATTACCCCGAACCAAGACCTTTTGATAAACTAAGAAGGCATCTTATTGAAACACGCCGGAAAATTCTTATTAATAATGATTTTATAGAAGCGTATAACAAATTTGGAATGAAAGCTGTAAGTGGCACTGAACTCCCGAAATCGGCGCTTTTTGTTCCATTAATAATTGGAGATAAAATTACAAGCTATGTAACCCTTCAAAATATTGACAGGGAAAATGTATTTAGCGACTCTGATGTAAGATTGCTGGAAACATTAGCCAACAGTATGAGTGTGGCTCTCGAAAATGCCCGCCTCTTTGACGAAACCAACCGGCTGCTGAAAGAAACTGAACAACGAACAGCAGAGTTGGCAGTAATAAACAGTGTTCAGGAAGGTTTGGTGAGGGAAATGGATATGCAGGGTATTTATGACCTGGTAGGTGACCGGGTGCAGAAACTCTTCAGTGCCCAGGCAGTAATAATTGCAAGTTTTGATCTTGCAAATAAGACTGAACATTTCAATTATTTATTTGAAAACGGCGAGAAGTATAAAGCCAGCTCAAGGCCCATCAATGAGATGCGGCAAATGCTCATTGACAGGCGGCATACCCTTTATATAGAAACAGAGGAAAAAGCCAGGGTTGAATATGGAATAACAGCAATTGGGGATACAAAAATGCCAAAATCCCTTTTGTTTGTTCCGCTGCTTTCCGGGAATGATATCAGGGGTTATGTCAGCCTTCAAAATATAGATAAGGAAAATGCATTTTCTTCATCTGATATTCGTCTTTTGGAGACATTAGCCAACAGTATGAGCGTGGCATTGGAAAATGCAAGATTGTTTGATGAAACTACCCGCTTGCTGAAAGAAACAGAGCAACGCACCGCTGAACTTGGTGTAATTAACAGTGTGCAGGATGGTCTGTCGCGTGAACTGGATATGCAATCTATCTATGATTTGGTAGGCGACAAAATCCGTGATCTTTTCGATGCACAGGTAGTTATCATTGCCACCCTTGACCAGGAAGCTGAGGTAGAGCATTTCCGGTACACTATTGAAATGGGGAAACGCTATTATCCCGAAGCCCGTCCTCTTGATAAATTAAGATATCACCTTATCGAAAAGAGGGAAAAGGTGGTAATCAATAAAAATGCTCATGACGCTTTTGCAAGATTTGGTATGGAATTAATTCCGGGTACCGAGGATCCAAAATCAGCTATATATGTGCCATTGACTATCGGTGATAAGGTCCGCAGCTATATCAGTTTGCAAAACATTAATATTGAAAATGCTTTCAGTGAGCCGGATATTCGATTACTGGAAACATTAGCGAGCAGCATGAGTGTGGCGCTGGAAAATGCACGATTGTTTGATGAAACAAACCGGCTTTTGAAGGAAACAGAACAGCGTAAAGCCGAATTGGCAGTTATTAATAGTGTGCAGGAAGGCCTGGTCAGGGAGATGGATTTACAGGCTATTTATGACCTTATGGGAAACCGTTTATGTGAAATGTTTAATACCCAAACTGTTCTTATCCGCACCTTCGATCTTGAAGCAGGCACTGAAAGCTGGCGATATGCAATTGAAAGAGGAGAGCGATTATACAGTAAACCGCGTCCATTGATCTGGGCAAATAAAGAATTGGTTAAAACAAAAAAATATATACTCATCAATGAAAATTATTTCGAAACAGCCCGCCAGCACGGTGGTTCTGGTGTAAGCAAAGGCTTACCGCCAAAGTCTGCTCTCTTTGTCCCTTTGGTGGTAGGCGATTATGTAAGGGGGTCTATCAGTTTGCAAAATGTAGAAATAGAAAATGCTTTCAGTGAATCCGACGTCAGGTTACTTACTACTCTTGCAAACAGCATGAGTGTAGCATTGGAAAATGCCCGTCTTTTTGAAGAAACCAAGTTGCTATTGGGAGAAACAGAAAAAGGAAAGAAAAATGTTGAATTACTGAGTGAGATCGGTAAAAAAATTACCGCCTCTCTTGATTTTGAAACAATTTTTTACAAACTCTACGAGCATATTAATCAGCTTGCAGATGCTACTATTTTTGGAGTAGGTATATATAATCCGGAAAAACAACAAATCGAATACAAATTTGCTATTGAAAAGGGTAAACGTTACCAGCCTTATACCAGGGACACCACTGATAAAAACCAGTTGCCTGTCTGGTGCATTGAAAACAGGTTACCGATTTTTATAAACGATCTGCCGAATGAATATAGCCGTTATATCAGCAAATATGAAGTAAGACAAATTTTGCTTGAAGACGGTACAGTTTCACAAGATCCTTTGTCACTCATTTACCTGCCATTGATTGTGAAAGACCGGGTATTGGGGATCATCACTATCCAGAGTTTCCAGAAAAACGCTTACACAGAATATCATCTCAATCTTTTGCAAAACCTTGCCACTTACACCAGTATTGCATTGGACAATGCCAGCGCTTATCGCCAGCTCAACGAGCGTGAACAGGAGATCGGCCAACGTGCAGCCGAGCTGTTCACTGTCAACAGCATTAGCCGGGCAATGGCTTCTCAGTTAAATCCTGATGAATTGATAAAACTTGTAGGCGACCAGATGCGCGACCTTTTCAGGGCAAATATTGTTTATGTTGCCATGCTGGATTATAAATCTGACATTATCAGTTTCCCTTACCAATACGGCGATGAACTTGCGCCTATGAAACTTGGAGAAGGCCTTACTTCCCGTATTTTACAAACGGGCAAACCTTTACTCATCAACAAGGATGTGAAGCAACAAACGGATAAATTGGGTTTGCAAAGAATAGGAGTTCCGGCAGCTTCGTATTTAGGAGTACCTATTTCCGTGGGCGATGAGATTATAGGTGTATTGAGCATACAAAGTACCGAGGCAGAAAATCGGTTCAATGAAAACGATCAGCGGTTATTGTCAACCATTGCTACTTCAGTAGGTGTAGCTTTACGAAAAGCCAAGCTTTTTGAAGAAGTACAGCATGCCAAGATGGAGGCAGAAACTGCACGTAAAATTGCAGAGAAGGCAAATGAAGCAAAGAGCGCTTTTCTTTCCACAGTAAGTCATGAATTAAGAACGCCGCTTACATCCGTGCTTGGTTTTGCAAAGATCATCAGGAAAAGACTCGAAGAAAAGATTTTTCCGCTTACTGATAAATCCGATACAAAAACAGGGAAAACCATTCAGCAGGTTTCGGATAATCTCGGTGTGGTAATTTCTGAAGGAGAAAGGCTCACCACACTTATCAATGATGTACTTGACCTTGCGAAAATCGAAGCAGGAAAAATGGAATGGAATTTCGAAAACGTTTTTATACAGGATATTGCGGAAAGAGCAATTGCAGCGACTACATCTTTGTTCGAAAATAAAAACCTGGTGCTTGAAAAAAATATTCAAAACGATTTGCCGCAGATAAAAGGAGATCATGATAAATTGATCCAGGTGATGGTTAATCTCATATCCAACGCAGTCAAGTTCACACCCGAAGGTACTGTTACATGCAATGTGTACAGGAAAGACAACGAAATAATAGCAGGTATTTCTGATACAGGCATTGGTATTTCCCCCGAGGACCACATAGCGGTCTTTGAACAATTCAAACAAGTGGGTGGCGATACGCTTACAGACAAGCCCAAAGGAACCGGCCTCGGGCTACCTATTTGCAAGGAGATAATTGAACATCACGGAGGACGTATCTGGCTCGAAAGCGAAGCTGGAAAAGGAAGCACTTTCTTTTTTGCATTACCCTTAGTTAAAACAGATGCAATTAAGCCTCTTCATCTTGATGATCTTGTAAGGCAATTGAAAGAGCAGATGGCGCAATCAAGGTTAAATATTAAAGGGAAAGACACTACAATACTTGTAGT
>JAHEZC010000149.1 GCA_023251275.1 Parafilimonas sp.
CCATTCCACCTGAGCAATACCCAGCCAATATCATCTTCAGGTCCTGCAGACTGTACCAATTCAAAACCAAGTTTGCCGCGGTAAAACGAAAGGGATAAGGGCATATCAAAAACCTGGAGCAGCGGCGCCGTGCCTTTTATATCAATAGCCATGTGATCTTGTAAATTCAGGATTAAATAATTCTGTTGAAGATAGTAATTGTTGCTGATAAATTCATTTGATTGCGTGCCCGACAAACATCAGCGCTTTTGTATGCGGAATGCCAATATGAAATTCCCTCATTCCATAGTCTCTGTCGAACGGTTCTCTTATGGGAATTTTCATTTCAGCAATTTTGTGCCTGATTAAATCCCATAACGGGTCTATATTATCCACTTCAATGTAAAACTCCATTTGACCGATTCTTTTTCCGGCATGTAAAATGTGAATCGTAAGATTATCCTTATATAAGATCATATAATCCTTACTGTCCAATGCAGTATTAAATTCAAAAACATTTTTGAAAAAAAGAGCCGTTTCAGCAATGTTATATGACGGGATCATCGGGCTGAGATAAAGCGCTTTGTACATGATCAGCATAGTTTAATAGTTAAAGAAGTCTTGAAAATAATATTGGTCAATTAAATTATCATTTATAAATAGGTGAGCCACCTTTTTCCCCGATGTGTAAATTTATATTTCCTGTAATATCTGCACAGTATATACAAGATTATAATCACAATGATCCATGCTGCATAGACACCGGCTAATGTATAAGTATTGAAACCGCCGCCGATTTGCGCTATCCACCGGATAAGGAATAAATGAATAATATAGAAGAACATCGGCGCCTGTCCTGTTTCAATTAATGGAAAAAATAATTTTGGAACTTTTCTATCTGCCGCATAAAGTAAAAGCAAGGCAGGGGCAATCGTCATCAGCAGAAAAAGAAGCGATGTGGGATACTTTGTTGTTTTGAAAAATGAAAAGAATGTATAGGCAGGATTTTTTTGAACAGACCATTGATCCGGGTCGCCATACAGATTGGAAAACCGCAACAGGATGAATAAAATTATTCCCCCTACTCCCATCCATAAAAGGATGTTTCTTCTTTTCATTTTGTCAAACCGGTCTGAAAATATTTTACCGCAACACCAACCGAGTAATATCGCTCCAAAGTACGGGAGCAATGGATAGAGTACAAAAACTGAAATAGAATCAGTCAGTTTAAAAAAATTTGATTCATGAAGCAGTATCCAGATCTTTCCAAAAAAAGTTTCCGGGTTTGCTTTTATTCCATCAAGCAGATTATGTCCAAAGATTATTATTGCACCGATGATAAGTAGCATCTTATCATTCAGCAATTTTATGGCGATGGCAAGAAAGATCATGCTTACGCCGATTGCCCATATTACGAGCAAATTAAAATGCATTCCTTCAAAGCTGCCATCCCATGCCAACCTGAATAAAGTCAGCTCAAGAAAAATAAGAAACAATCCTCTTGAAATAAGAAACCGGAAAGCCTGCTCTTTGCCTTTTCTTTCTGCAAATAAAAATGCTGAAATACCTGCAAGGAAAATAAATACAGGAGCGCAGAAATGCGTCACCCAGCGTGTAAAAAACAATATGGGTGTAGTGGCAGACAAATCTTCCGGGTTATGAATTTGTGCATCGGTATGAAAAAAATAACGGACATGATCAAGTGCCATTAATATCATCACAACGCCCCTGAGCAAATCAAGTGAATAAATGCGGGGAGTATTTTTTTGTACCATCATGATCAGATTAGTTAATAAGAAAATCAGCGTTGCAAAGTTTTAACAATTAACACAAACTGATTTAATGTTTGTCATTGAAAATTTCACATTCGAAAATATCTTCAAATCCAAGCCGCCTGTAAAAATTATGTGCGTAAGAATCTGTTGATACCTGCAGCGTGATAAGCAATGCCTTGATTTTAATGTTATCCCTGACAACACATTTCATGATGGTTGTGCTTATGCCACACTTTCTTTTCGAAGGAATTGTTGTTACCGCATAAATCCCCGCTATTCCATTGTGATGGATGCACAGGCAAGCTCCTGCTGGTATTTCGTTTTCGTATGCAACATAAAAATCCTGGTCACTATCATTGAAATTCTCCATGTTGAATTTCCTCATCCAGGGATACCATTCATTGAATTCTTCCAAACCCTCACAAAATCCTTTTGCCTGTACCAAACTAAAATCTTCCATATCGGAAAGTGTTGTTACTTTTCTTACTAACAGTGCCCCATTATCTTTCCAATTGTTTTCATGTTTGTGTAAAGCCATATAAGTGATACTTCCGATTTTTGTCCAACCACGACTTAGGCTTTCATTTGGCGGAACCCATGAAGGCAGGTATATCCTGAAGAAACTGCTCACTGCTGCAATGCTTTCAGATGAAAATGGAAAGGCAATATTGAATGCAGATTTTTCACTGTGGATGAGTTCCGAATTTTCCGCAGATTCCCTTTTCCCACGATGCCTGGAAAGGAAATAAATATGATTTTCGAGCAGGTCAATGTTATTGATAAACATTTATGGGGGAATTTGAAAATTAAATGTTCTTATTTCAAATCCATATCACAAAAGAACGGTGATAAAAATTAATAGACTTTAGAAATCCTGCTTTTTTTAAAAAGTGAAGGAGGGCATCCCACAATACGGCTGAATGAGAATGAAAAATTCTCCAGGCTGTTGAAACCTGTACTGAATGCAGCGTTCGTAGCTGAACTGCCTGCGTGTAATAATGATTTTGCATTTTCAATTCTTATGCTCATAAGATAACCGTAAGGGGAATATCCTGTAGCCTGCCTAAACAATCTTGAAAAATGATAAGAGCTTAGGTTAGCTGCCGAGGCTATATCAGCAATCCGCAGATCGTCATGATAGTATGTATGTTTAATATCTTTGGATTGATCAATTTTTTTTACGCAGTTTATCGGCGAATTATTTACTGATGCAATATGAAGTTCGGTGCCGGCAATGGTGTTCACTATATCCAGTAAAATTTGTTCTTTTAGGATTGCATCATTATTAAAAGCAATAGCTATGAATTTTCGCAGCAATACTTCTATCTGAGGCCATCTTTTTTGTATTGCAACCTGCTGTTTCTTTTTATTTAAAAAATAAAATATTTCACCGATAGGTTTCATAAAATGGATGCTGAGTGTAACATCTTTTTTGAAAGTTGCATTTTTTGAAACCGTAAATGCAGTCTCTCCTTTTTCAAAAAGAATATGATTGGTGTCGAGCAGGAATATTGTGTCGCCTGCCTTATACTCAAAACAGGAAATCAGGGGAAATGAAATGGAAGGATAAGCAACGAAATCTTTTTCAGCATAAGCATCATTATATTCCGCAGTAATCAATACGGCTTTTATTTCATCAGACCGTAATAAGGTTTCAAATTTTACCATTGATGATATATAAGTTTGATACCTGCTGTAAGATTTATGCGTGTGTGCTGACTTATCTTACACTGTCGCTTTTGAAGCCGAATAAAATTAAAGCATTGGGATGAATAGCGATATCTGCTTTTAAAATTTCTGGCTTGCACAACAGTATTTTTTTGTTGGCGCGAATGCTGAGCCGATAATGGTTTACGGCATATTATATTTTTTATTTTACCAGATCATTATATCGTGATACAAAATCATGAGTATGAATTACCGGAATTCTTGAATCAAAATAACCAGCTAAATCCTTTGTAAGTATAATCCTTGCTTTTGCATTCAGCGCACATTGGTATTGAAGCCCATCCTCCAGATCCGTAAAATGTGGTTTAAAAACAGCATCTATAAAAGCAGGCTCTATTGATCTAATTTCAAACCCGGAAAAAGTTAAAAGCATTTGCTTTTTATGCCATTCCTTAGTTTTTTACAAATTTACCGAGTAAAAAATTTGTGATGATAAAGGTTGCCGGAGAAACCACAGGCTTAACAAAATGTTTGCGGATAATACGGATGCAATTCACTGCGGCAATATAATCTTTTGATGACCTGTCCATGTAATCAATTACAATATTGGCGTCAAGAAAAATCCCGTTCATCGGGAAATGCCTTTAAACAATTCCTTCAAAATATCCTTTTTCCCTGTGCTGTAAGCTCCTGCAGTTTTCTCTATCCATGCATCTTTCGGAACTTCGGAGGAAGCCTGTCTTTTAATAGTTGAAAGCAGATCATCAATAAACTTCGATACACTTTTATTTTGCCGCCGGGCATGGCGTTTAATAAATGTTTTATGCTCCGATGAAATCAATATTGTCAACTTTTCCTGCATATTATCAATTTCGTACAAATTTATAATTTTATACGAAGTTTTACCGGAAATAAAAAAGTCTCCCCCCAAATAAACCTGGGAGACAGAAAGTTTTAATTCTTTGTTTACAGTTCCTTTATATAAATATTTCTGAACTGCACCAGGCTTGGCGGAGCTACCCATTCACCATCTTTCTTTTCTCCATGATGCTGCAGACCGATAGGGCCGCTTGCAGGTATGCCCGGCATAAGCGCATTTTCAATTACAGTAATGCCATTCAATTCTACCGTCATCCGGTCGCTTTTAAAAGTTATTTTGAACGTGTTCCATTCCCCTATATTCTTATCAGCATTTGTTTTGGGAGTAGCGCCACGCCTCACTTCCGGCGGCATTGCAGCGTCCATCCTGTATCCATATACTTCTCCGCATCCGATTGGCCAGCACCATATATTCGCCTGGCATTTTCCTACGCCCCTCAAAAGAATTCCTGAATCCGAATCGGGCATGGTGATATTTATTTCTTTTCCGTTTTCATCTAACTTATGCAAGCCGCTTGGCAGAATGAGTGGTACATGTGAATTTTTCCACGGTGTTGCCTTGATGCGAAAGTCCACGTACAATTCAAAATCTTTGTAAGATTTTTGAGTCCAGAGACTCTTGTCCCCCTTTGATTCACTTTCTGCATCGTAATCTACCACCCCATCTATCACTTTCCAATGGCCGTTGTCTCCTTCAGGTATTTTCCAGTTATCGAGGTTTTTTCCATTAAAGATGGATACAAAGCCATCATGAATTTTTTTGTCATTATCATAAGACAACAATGGAATAGTGATAACACCGACCATTAGCATTAAAAAGAATGTTTTCATACAGCTTTTGTTTTATTTTTATAAAATTCTTTTTCAATTACTGGTGAATAAAGTCTGTCCATTGGAGACTTTCAAAATAAGCGGCTGCGCCTTTCCCAGGCTCCAGGTAAGAACCTTCCACAAGATAAGAACTTAACTCCACAGCAAGATCATTCAGCGGACTGAAGGCTTGTTTAAGCGCCTCTGTTTCCGGGGCGCCTGCAGGCCAGTATTTATCTCTTGCTGCAACGGATTCAATTGCAAATATCAGCATATAGACTCCTTCATTTTTATACCCCTCAGAACCTGCTACAGCTTTATAATACATCAGGTGTATATCAGGCAATAAATGGCCAGCAGTTGGATTCAGCTTTTCCTGTACAAATTTTTCAAATGCCTCGGCTTTTTCTGGCTGTACCTGTATTTTATGAACGCCGAGAATGCCTGCTGACGGCAAGGGTTTGAATTGATCCGTTCCAATAAGATGATACTCCACATAAGCGCCGGGATCAGTAAGAAAATCTGAAAGTTTTGATTCAGAATTTGCAGCAGGCTTTTGTGTGAAGGGGCTATTAACCGGAAGTGATTTTCTCTCAAGCGTATTGTCTGCTTCGTAAACCAATAGCAATTCACCGTTTTTGTTTCCGCGGTCGGCACGAAACAAATGCAAGCCTGTGCCGGTTTTTTCATGGCCCCGGATACGCATTAATTCATGAATATATAATTTGAATTGTTCTTGCCCTATCCCTGGCTTGATAGCTGAAGTACTGATGATGATCACTTCTCCCATTTTCATTTCCTGGGCATTGACAAATGCTGCATGTCCCATAATTATAAGTAATAACAAAGTTGTTTTGAATACTTTATTCATTTCAGCAAGTTAAGATTTTCTTGGTAGCATCAGAAAATTTTAGGATTGATTTTAAAAATTATAGATTTAAAATATCAGATACATACAGTGTACTGCATTGTGTAAATATGAAATTGATTTTTCACTTGCTCATCAGCCATTCTTTTAATCTTTCAAAGTCTGCTTCCATTAAAACACTTTGTTTTTCTTTATGCAAAAGATATTGGACGTTTTCGGGGAAAGGAATTTTTGTATGTGTAACTTCTTCGACGGTGTCCGGAAATTTTACAGGATGGGCCGTCTCTAAAAAAATGCCTTTATAATCAGGATGTTCGTTTAAATATTTATTCAATCCATAATAACCCACAGCGCCATGCGGGTCTGATATATAATGAAATTTTTCAAATACTGTTTTAATAGTCTGCCTCGTAATTTCATCATTGACACTATAACTGCTCAAAACATTTTTTATTTCGGTGAATTGCTGATGAAACAATTCCATAATCCGAACAAAGTTACTTGGATCGCCCACATCCATCGCATTGGAAATAGTTGCTACTGCGGGCTTCTGCTCATAATTTTCTGTTTGCAGATATTGAGTAACTGTATCGTTCACATTGCATGCGGCAATAAAATGTTTTACCGGCAATCCTGAAATATAAGCTGCCATGCCTGCACAGATATTACCAAAATTTCCGCTCGGTACAGAGATAGCAGGTGGTTCATTGCGGGTCCATTGCTGATA
>JAHEZC010000002.1:0-8074 GCA_023251275.1 Parafilimonas sp.
TCTTAAAAGGGATGGCCTTAGGCGTACTGCTCAGCATTTCTGTGGGGCCGGTAATATTTTCCATTATCAAGCAAAGTATTAACAATGGTCACAAGGGTGGATACTTTTTTGTCGCAGGCGTTTCGGCAAGTGACATTATACTGGTGCTTACCTGCAACTTTTTTTCAGCGCTGTTTCAGTCGGCTCTGAATCACGAAATAGTTATCGGCACAATCGGAAGTTCATTTTTATTATTTATGGGTATTTATAATATTTTCCTGAAAAAGGTAAATAGCGGAACTAATGGCGGACAGGTCATAAAGACGTTCAGGAAAAGAGACCTGATCGCTATATTCCTGTCAGGCTTTTTTATGAATTTGCTCAATCCGGGTGTGTTTATTTTCTGGATCGCATCTTCGGCAGCCATTCTTGCCGATTCAAAAACAGAACCGCATCCTGCTCAATACCGCATCATAGTTTTTGCAGTTTGTTTGTTGTTTGTGCTTGCAGGAGATATTGCCAAAGTTTTGCTGGCCAATAAAATCAGGCAAAAGCTTACGCCTCACAATATACATATCATTAATATTATTTCAGGTCTTATATTGATAGGCTTTGGGATTGCACTTTTCTGGGGAATCGTATTTCATAGCGACGCGATCATTTCGCATTAATTTTTTCGTAATTGCATGCAATCTGCCTGAATGATTCAAAGAAAAAAGGTCACCAGAATTTTGATGACCTTAGTAAATTATTTCTGGGAATGTGTTAACCTAAAGCGACTCTTTTAAACGCTGTCACTTTTAATGCCGGGTCTATACTTTTTAAATAATCACCTGCACTCTTGCTGCCGTCTTTTACAAAAGCCTGCGCCAACAATGTCTGTTCTTTGAAAAATGCATTCAATTTTCCTTCAGCAATTTTTCTCAGCATTTCATCGGGTTTGCCAGCCATTTTGGGATCCTGTTTCATCTGTTCAAATGCAATATCTTTTTCGCGTTCAATAGTTTCAGCAGGCACACTCGCTGCATCAACAGCCACAGGACTCATAGCAGCAATCTGCATAGCCATATCTTTTCCGGCTTCAGCGGCCTCTTTACTTAAACCCACTAATACGCCAATGCGGTAAGCGCCATGAATATAGGATGCCACATAAGGCGCTTCTATTCTTTCGAATTTGCTGATACCGATCTTTTCCCCGATTGAAGCAAGCTTATCATTTACAAGGTCTGATACTTTGGCGGCATTTATCACCACATTATTTAATTCATCCATACTTTTCACATCACCGGATAAGGCTGCATCTGCGATGTTCTGCGCGAAAGCAACAAAATCGGCATTCTTACTTACAAAATCGGTTTCACAGCTTACACATACTATAAATCCTGTTTTGTTATCAGGAGTTGTTTTTGCTATCACCACTCCTTCCTTTGCTTCACGGTCGCTTCTTTTTGCGGCTACTTTCTGACCCTGTTTTCGCAGCCAGTCTATAGCAGCTTCGAAATCCCCGTTTGTTTCTGTTAATGCTTTACGGCAATCCATCATACCGGCGCCTGTTGCCTGGCGCAATTTGTTAATATCAGCGGCTGTAATCTGTACAATAGTTGACATGATAATAAATTAAAAAATTGAAATAATTCCCGTCGGGAGCGAAGTAGTTGAAACAAGTAATACCGGAGTTTTTAAAAAAAGTTGAATTGCTTGTTACAGTACAAGAGTGCGACGCAACGGGTGTTGAATTTTATATGAAAGCCGGGTCAATAATTCATTAACCCGCAATGTAACTTCTGTTTAACGCCTGCCACCACCTGCGGAGCCTCCTCCCTGTGGTCTGCGGCTTGCACCACCGGGAATACGACGCTTAGGCTGATTGCCGCCGCTTCCCCTCTGACGTCCGCCACGGGCAGCTTCTGCTTCGGCCTCAGCCATAAGACGGGCTGCTTTCTTTTCGTTTTCGTTATCTACTTCTTCGGATTCTTCTTCTTTGGCAGCCTGGCGTTCTGCAAGGCCTTCGGCAATGGCGGCAGTGATATAATTTGTAATGATGGCAATACTTTTTGTAGCGTCATCGTTGGCCGGTATGGGAAAATCAATCTTGTTTGGATCGCAATTGGTATCTACCATGCCGAAGGTCGTGATGCCAAGACGTTTTGCTTCTGCTAGTGCAATGTGCTCATGACCTATATCTACGATAAACAAGGCAGCGGGTAAACGGCCAAGCTGTGCGATGCCACCTAACACTTTTTCCATTTTTTCTTTATCCCGGCTCAGTGTGAGGCGCTCTTTTTTGGTCAGGCTCTCTGCACTTCCGTCGTTGAGCATTTTTTCAATACTCTGCATCTTCTTCACACTTTTACGAACTGTGTTAAAGTTGGTAAGCATGCCGCCGAGCCAACGCTCCGTGGCAAAGGGCATATTTACTTTGTGGGCGCATTCTGTTACAATTTCCTTGGCTTGTTTTTTTGTTGCCACAAACATGATCTTCTTGCCGCTCTTGGAAATCTGTTTTAAAGCTGCGGCAGCTTCATTTAATCCTTCGACAGTTTTGTTAAGATCTATAATATGAATACCTTTTTTTTCTGCGAAGATATAAGGCAGCATCTTAGGGTTCCACTTCTTGCGCAGGTGGCCGAAATGAACCCCTGCGTCGAGCAATAGCTGTTGTAATGAAGTGTTATTTTCCATTTTATATATGAATTTTATATTTAGAAAATGCAAACAGGGATTAACGTTTAGAGAATTGATAGCTGCGTCTTGCTTTCTTGTGCCCGAACTTCTTACGCTCTACACTGCGGGGATCCCGCTTCAGAAGACCTGCTGCTTTTAAAGCCGGACGATACTCGGGATTTACTTCGAGTAAAGCACGTGCAATACCGAGTTTTACAGCTTCAGCCTGCCCTTTCACACCGCCTCCCGTTGCATTGATCTTTACATCAAATTTATCAACGGCCTCAATCGTTTTAAAAGGGACTTCCACCTGTTTCTGCAGGTACATGAGGGAGAAATAATCTTTGTAATCTTTGCCGTTCACGGTAATTCTGCCATCGCCCTTGCTGATGAAAATACGGGTTACAGCTTCTTTGCGGCGACCGACAGCGGTTTTTTGTTTTTCCATTTATTCGATTTGAAAATTTGAAAATTTGAAAATTTGAAAATGACGGTTCATTTCTTTCAAATTTTGCTTTGCATTAAAATTTCAGCTCTTTTGGCTGCTGTGCGCTATGCGGATGTTGCGGTCCTGTATAGACGAACAGCTTATTAAACATTTTGCGGCCAAGGCGATTTTTAGGCAGCATACCTTTAATGGCTCTTTCAAGTACTGCTTCAGGGCGACGCTTCAAAAGTGTTTTGGCAGTTTCCTGTTTTTGACCACCAGGATACCCGGAAAAAGTGATATACACTTTATCTTCTGATTTGTTGCCGGTAAAGACAACTTTCTCGGAATTGATCACAATTACATAGTCGCCGCAATCCACATGTGGTGTGTACGAGGCTTTATTTTTGCCCCTGAGCACAGCAGCTATCTTTGAACTGATGCGACCTACGGTTTGATTAGTACCATCTACAACGTACCAGTTACGCTGTACGGTAGCCTCGTTCGCATGTTTGGTGGTGAAATGTAGTTTACTCATTTGATTTTATTTTTGATGAACCGATGCTAACCCACCGGCTTAAAAACGGAGCGCAAAGTTGGGGTTTGTCAACGGGTTTACCAAAGATTGATGAAATATTTTTTATCGCACCTTTGTAAGAGCCTGATTTTCAACAAAAATTTTGACAATAAATTTTACCTGAAGGTAAAAAATGGCTTGGTATTCATTACCCCATTAAATTATTGTATCCATTAGGGCAACATAAATCACAAATTGATTAGTTGGCTATTTGCCAACTTCAGTTTATTTTTGCAAGGAATAAATGCATTTTCAAAAAATCCATTTCAGCATTCATAATTCAGTATGAGAATCCTAAATCAACTTTCGATAGAAAGATTTGCGAAAAAACATGCTGATGCAAGAAAGAGTTTATCAGCCTGGAGAATGGTAGTAATAGGCGCGTCATGGAAAAAGAAACAAGATGTATTAAGTGATTTTCCAAAAGCGAAAATGCTAAAATACAACCGTGCGAGGTTTGAAATTGTTCATAATTATTACAGGTTGATAGCAGAAATTGACTATGATGCAGAAAGTGCTGAAATCCGTTTTATAGGAACACACAATGAATATGAAAAAATTGATCCGTTAACAATTTAAATACAAAATATGAATAGCTGGTACAATATCGAAACGGAAAAAGAATACAAAGAAGCATACAAACGTTATGAAGAAATAAAAACCGCTCAAAAAGGCGCTGTAGAATTCAGAGAAAAAATGCTGCTTATCTACCTGATAAGTGAATATGAAAACAGGCAAATTACGCTTCCTGAATTAGATCCCATTGAGTTAATCAAAATCAGGATGGAAGACTTCGGTTATAAGCCGGCAGATCTGGCAAAAGAATACGGCGATAAAGGAACTATAAGCAAGGTATTAAATTATAAACAGCCACTTTCACTTAGTATGATACGTAAGTTCAGCAAAATGTTACGCATACCATCAGATGCACTGATTAAAGAATATAAATTGCAATAAAAATATTTTTAAATAAACCCGTTTTACAAATCCCCCAACTGCGGCCGTAAAAGAATTTCTTCCACACAAGCCTGTGGTGAAAGTAAAGAGGCGGCATAAATCATATCAGCAACATCACCCGCTTTCATGAAACGTTTTGGGTCAATGCCACTGCTGCTCCAGCTATCAGTATAAGCTGCACCGGAATATACGGTAGTCACCTTAATATTGTATAGCTTCATTTCTTCCCGCAGGTTCTTAGAAAAACCTGCGAGGGCAAATTTGCTGATGCTGTATGCCCCGCCATTAGCATAGGCCTGGAAAGAAGCAATTGAGCACATATTGAAAATATGACCGCTTTTTGTTTCCATCATTTTTGGCAATAAAGCACGGGTTAAATGATAAGCGCTGTATAAATTTACTCCTATCATTTTTTCCAATGAACCTTCTTCTTCGTTGTACACACTTCCCGGTATAAACTGACCGGCATTGTTTACCAGTATGTCCACAGCATTTGTATTTTGCAAAATCCATTGGGCAAAATCCATTACTTCATTCTTCCTGCCGAGGTCAACAGGTTTCGCTTTAACTGAGGCTTGCGGGTAAAGGGTAAGTAATTCGTCCATCATTTTGTACAATTCAAACTCATTGCGGGAGCACAAGAATAATGTATGCCCGGTTTCAGCAAATTTTTCGGCAATAGCTTTTCCCAATCCTTTCGATGCACCGGTAATAACAATATTCATTGTGTCATTTTTAAACTTCTGCCTGCGGGCAAGTCGCGGTTTAATGTTTGTTTGGAGACAAGTTCAGTTAACTTTGCAGAACGAAGTTAATCAATCAGACATTTGACAATTCAGCAATCTGGCAATGCTTTATAAACATTTATTTTTTGACCTCGATCATACGCTCTGGGATTTTGAAGCCAATGCAAAAGAAACCATCGGTGAATTGTATGATATGCACAAGTTGTATGAAAGAGGCGTTGCTGATCTTGATCTTTTTTTCGAAAGATATAGTTATCACAATGAACGCTTGTGGGGTTTCTACACAAAAGGCCTTATGCGGCAGGATGAATTACGCTGGAAACGAATGTGGATGGCGCTGCTTGATTTTAAAATCGGGGACGAAAATTTATCACGGCAAATGTCGGTGCAATTTTTAGAGCGTTTACCTTCAAGAAAAAATCTTTTTCCTTATACTGTTGAAATATTGCGATACCTGAAAGATAAAGGATACCTGCTGCATCTGCTGACGAATGGTTTTGAAAATATACAGTACAGTAAGCTTGACAGCAGTAACCTCCGACATTATTTTGTTGAGGTAATTACTTCCGAAGCTTCGAACAGTTTAAAACCCAACAAAGAAATTTTTGATTATGCGCTGCAAAAAACGAAGGCTTTAAAGAAGGAAAGCATTATGATCGGGGATAACTTAGAGGCAGATATACAGGGCGCAATGAATGCCGGGCTGGATACTGTTTTTGTAAATCATCTTAAGATTGAACCAGGCATCCGGCCGACTTATATGGTGCACCATCTGAAAGAATTAGAGGAGATATTCTAGACAACAAAAGCTTCATAAAATCAATATTATAATTATGAGTGATGACCTCATTATTCTCAAAGGAAATAAAGCAGAGCAATATGCCTCACTTATCCCACAGGTTAAAGGCTTGATTGATGGTGAGCCTGATCTTATCGCTAATCTTGCAAACACTGTGGCCGCATTAAAGGAACAATTCGGATGGTTATGGGTGGGATTTTACCTTGTAAAAAATGATGAGCTTGTACTCGGCCCATTCCAGGGGCCAATTGCCTGTACACGTATAAGAAAAGGCAGAGGTGTATGCGGCACAAGCTGGATGCAGGCTAAGACATTGATTGTATCTGATGTGGAAAAATTTCCGGGACATATTGCCTGCAGCAGTTTATCGAAAAGTGAAATCGTAGTTCCTGTAATTCGCAGTAATGAAGTTATTGCAGTGCTTGATGCAGATAGTGAAACAATTAATTATTTTGATACAACAGATCAGCATTATCTTGAAGAGATAGTTGATCTTATTAATTTTAATTGAGCGCAGCAATTGGAATAATAAAAATCTTCTTCCTCTACACCTCCTCTAAATCAAAAGGTAACACTCTTATCCGATTTTTCGTCAATTCAAAAATGGCATTGCACAAAGCTGGTGCCACCGGTGGCAGCCCTGCTTCTCCTGCGCCTTCAGGCTTTTCTGTACTCGCTATCACATGCACATCAATTTCAGGACATTCATGCATGCCGAGCATTTTGTAAGCATCAAAATTTTGCTCAGCCACTTTTCCTTTTTCAATCGTGATGGCGCTTTTGTAAGCTGCTGTTAATCCCATCACTATGCAGCCTTCTGTTTGCGCTTTTAGATTGTCTGGGTGAACAGGAGTGCCGCTGTCAATAGCTGCTGTAATTTTTACCGGCTTTATTTTGCCTTCGATCCTTTTTACTTCCACTACCATTGCGACGAACGAACCAGAACGCTCAACAATCGCTACCCCTTTGCCGGTTTCTTTTTCCCGCCGCTGATACCATTCCGATTTTTCTGCAACGGTCTTCAATACCTGCGTATATCTTTTGTGATCGGTGAGCAGAGAGAGCCTGAAATCGAGCGGGTCTTTTTTGGCGGCGTCTGCAAGTTCATCAATAAATGATTCATGTGCAAAGCAATTGGTCGAGTGATAGACAGAACGCCAGTAAGAAATGGGTATATACAGTTTGCGCAGCACACCGCTGACCGCAAAATTCGGAATAGCATATTCTGTGTTGATGCCACCCGCAACTGCCGGACCTGGTTTATTATCATTACTGTTTTGGTTGCGGATGTCCTGGCAGATCACTTTATGTTCAAGCGCAACCAGGTTTCCATTACCATCTATTGCGCCTCTGCAGATATTGAGCGAGCATGCACGGAATGGCCCCTGTGTAAGATCGTCTTCCCGGCTCCAGATCACCTGTATAGGCTTGCCGGTTTCCCTGGAGAGACGCATAGCTTCTTCCGCCACATCGGTCAGTGATCTTCTTCCAAAAGCCCCGCCCATAAATGTGTAATTGATCGTTACATTGTCTTCAGAAATGCTTAGTTGCTTTGCTAAAAAAGATTTCACACCATTTGGATTCTGTGTAGAGCCCCAGAATGTGCACTTATTTTTCTCCACGCTTACGATCACGTTCATCGGCTCCATCGGTGCATGTGTCTGGTAGGGTGTTTCGTAAGAAGCTTCTATTTTGACGGCAGCATCATTCAATGTTTTCTCAACATCACCTTTTTTTTGAAACATTTCTGCAGTTTGGTTCGATGCACTATGATAATCTTCCTTTATCTTTTTTGTTGACCAGTTTTCGAGGTCGCCATTATCCCATTTTACTTCAAGCATTTTTCTTCCCTGTATAGCAGCCCAGTAATTGTCTGCAATTACAGCGACTCCTTCACGAACCTGCCCGAAAACCTCACGTTGTGT
>JAHEZC010000002.1:8084-23090 GCA_023251275.1 Parafilimonas sp.
TTTTTTCATCATTAAAACTTATCAGCTTACCGACAAAAACAGGAGAACGTTCAATGGAAGCGTATAACATTCCCGGTACTTGTATATCCAAACCAAATTTCGCTTCACCATTTATTTTGAGAGGAATATCTTTCCGGGGAAACGATTTACCGATGATCTTAAAATCTTTCGGATCTTTCAATGTTGGTTTTTCAGGAGGCGTAAGCTTTCGTGCATCATTCACCAGGTCGCCGTAACTGAACTTAGCACCAGTATTACTGTTGACCACAAAACCATTTTCGGCAAAGCATTGGGCTATTGGAACATTCCATTTGTCTGCGGCAGCTATAATAAACATTTCCCTTGCAGAAGCTCCCACTTTTCTCATGAGTTCGTAATTACTTTGTAAGCTGCGACTGCCAACTACCATCTGGTCGCCATACTTTGAACGGTCTGCGGGTGATGCCATGATGTTTACATCTTCAATGTTCACTTCCAGTTCTTCAGAAATGATCATTGGAATGGTTTGGTAAGTTCCCTGCCCCATTTCGGGCCGGTGATTGAAGATTGTAATTTTTCCCTTGCTGTCAATAAAGATATATGGGTTCAATTCCCTTGCAAGACTATCGTCCTCAAGACCAACATTTACAATTGCAGGTTCTTTGCCGGATAATGCGACAATACCAAGAGCGAGACCTGTGCCGGATAAGGCTGAAATTTTCAGGAATTTTCTTCTCGCAATTTTTGATGTGGTTTTCATAACCGGCGATTTGCAGTGAACAATTCATGTTAATGAAGGAAGCAGGGAATGTAAAGATAAAATAAGGTTTGGATGCTTTAATTGTTTTATGTTTAAAACTGTTATTTGGTGAGTGGAGAATGTTTTGTGTCTTATGTCTTGTCCTGGTATAGGTTGATACAAATTGCTTAATACAAAAATCATTGAACATTTCATTTCCAAATATTCCCCTTCTGGAGCCACTAATAATTTCGGCAGGTGGAAATAAGTTCTCAGGTGTAAGATAGTCTCACGCAAAGCCGCGGAGATGCAAAGTTTTTTTTGTATTGGCGGATTCGCTTCTTGGTGCGCATTCGTAGCGTTATTCTCACACAAAAATATTTCACGCAAAGGCGCAAAGACTGCAAAGGAAAAGATTTCGGTAAAATTGTCTAATTATGCCCTACGATCACTACAAGGAATTTCTCACAACAATATCCCTCTTAAAAACAGGTATGCGACTGAGAAGTAAATTACCAGGCCTGTTACATCAACCAGCGTAGCGACAAAAGGTGCTGAAGATGCTGCAGGGTCTGCGCCAAGCCGTTTTAAAATTAGCGGGAGCATAGAGCCGCTGAGTGTTCCCCAAAGTACTACACCAATAAGAGAGAAACCTACCGTGAATGCAATCAGGAGCCAGTATGGGCCATACAGGTCCTGTATTACGCCATGTGTCATTAATAAATGCCAGATGCATATACGAAAAAAACCGATAACGCCAAGAATACCGCCGAGTGTAATGCCGCTGAATACTTCACGCCGCATTACACGCCACCAATCGGCAAGCGATACTTCGCCAACAGCCATTGCCTGGATAATTAATGTGGAAGCCTGTGAACCGCTGTTGCCTCCGCTGCTCATAATAAGCGGCACAAAGATCGCAAGCACAACGGCTTTCTGTATCTCATCGCTGAAGTATGCCATTGCGGTAGCGGTGAGCATTTCGCTCAGGAAAAGCACAATCAGCCAGCCGACTCTTTTCTGAATAAGAGTGAAAAACGGAATATCCAGGTAAGGTGCGTCAAGCGCTTCGGTACCACCGATTTTTTGCATATCCTCACTGAACTCTTCATTGGCAACCCAAAGCATATCATCAATGGTTACAATGCCAAGCAAAATATTGTTGTCATCTGTTACCGGCAAAGCCACGCGGTTATTCATTTTAAAAACCTGGCTGGCATGCTCCTGGTCATCGTTTACATTCAAAGCAACTACGCGTCCATCGAGCAATTCATCCACTCGTTTATCCGGTGCCGCAAGAATAACATCCCGTATCCGCAGATCGTCGGCAAGTTCGCCTCTTTCATTGATGATATAAATGACATCAATCGTTTCACTGTTTTTTGCAAATTTTCTGATGGTGGCAAAAACATCCTCCACTGTATCGTATGCATACACATACACATAATCCGGGGTCATCAGGCGGCCAACACTGTCTTCGGGGTAGCCAAGTAAGGAAAGTGTAACTTTTCGTTCTTCCGGATCAAGCAGCTTTATTAAATCGCGTATCACCTCTTTTGGCAGTTCTTCGAGAAAATCGGTGCGGTCATCAGCAGGGAGTTCGTTTAAAAGTTCTGCTGTTTTAAAAGAAGGTAATTCTTTTATTATTCTTTTTTGTGCGCCGACATCTAAAATTTTAAATACACTTACTGCACGGTGAATAGCCATATTCGCAATGATCTGTGCTTCATAATCAGGATACTCATTGATCAAATCTGCTACATCGCTGATGTTCTGATCATTCAGAAAATCTCGCATTGCGATCTTATCGCTGCTTTGCATCAGTTGTTCAAACTGCTCATGAAGTGTCAATTGTTCAACTTCGAAGCTCATAAGGATGCAAATTACTGTTTGGATTTATTAAAATAAAAGTGTGGCCTTATATTTTCTGAATTAACTATCTATATTCACAGTATGATAATGTCTTATCTGTTTATTGGTGATTCTTCCAAAGGCGGAAGAGGTGTATTTACAAAAAAAAATATCTCAAAAGGAACTGTGATCGAAATATCTCCTGTAATTGTATTAAGCAGTAAAGAGCGGATCATCATTGAACAAACGAGGTTGCATGATTATATTTTTGAATGGGGCATAACAAAGAAAATGGGATGTTTGGCGCTTGGCTATATTTCATTATACAATCATAATTATTCATCCAACTGTGAGTATGAGATGGATTTCAATGATAAGATTATTACAATAAAAACGGTAAAGACGGTGAAGAAAGGAGAGGAGTTATGCGTGAATTATAATGCAAAGCCTGATGATAAAACAAAAGTGTGGTTCGATAAAAAATATACCGGTTAAAATAGTGCTGTTTATTATTCGATGATGAAACTTATATCTTGAACCCGAAAGTTATAATAACATTGCTGCGGTTATTCTTCGATGTCGCAAATGTATTTGGCTTATCTGCTAGACGGTAGGGAAAATTCACATCCTGGTTAAAAGTCTGCGCTAAAGTAACATCAATAAAATACCCATGATTCCGATATCCAATACCACCAGAAGCTAATATGCGATGTGCTTTTAGCTGCGGATCATCATAGGGACTGCCGTAGAAAGCTCCTCCAAGACGAAACAACCATGTATCAAATTTCAGCTCACCCCCCATCCGGAAATTGAATGCCCCTTTCAGGTAATCTTTCACAGAATTATTCAATGCATCATAGTAATCGCCCGGGAGAGGGCTGTATCCATTTTCATCACTGATTGTATAAAACCTCGACCCCCTGTAACTTACATATTCCACGTCTGCGGTGATAAAGCCTTTCTGCAGACGTGTGTCCTGCACTTCATGCAATACAAAGCTCAAGCTCCCGATAATTCTCCAGGGTGTGAGCTCATTATATTTTCTTTCACCGGCGCTGCCGTTGTTTAAATTATCGCTGCTTTCAGTCAGCGTACCTGCGTATTGTTCCGTATTTGTTGTCATTGCTGCTCTTATATGATCGGTAAATGACATAAAAGAAGGAGTATGTATAGCCAGGCCAAGACGGAGGGATTTAGGTGTTCTGTATATCAACCCAAATTTGGCATTTATCCCAACGCCAAATGATTTTAAATTTTCCGTGAAAGCAGAATAGCCGAAATTATTATCAAGATCACCTGATGCATCAGTTTCTGTATAGGTCAAGCTACGTGTGTAAAAAGAGAGCGGGATATTAATGCTGGCGCCCAGGTATAGTTTATCTTCCATATTGCCCGCAAAAGCAATAGATATTTCGTGATAACCGCCGGTTGTTTTTTCATCGTTTTCCTGTACGGTACCGCTGCTGATGGGAACAAGTGTGCGGTATCCGATCAACTGACCGTTATTATTGATGCTGTCAATCAGGTAAGTTCTATACGCAAGCGATGATCCAAAAATATAATTCTGCTCAGCGGCCTGCACACCTGCACCATCGCGGGTTAATTCTTCCAGGTATTGCTCAGAAAATGAACTGATATTATTTGATCCCTTGTAATGAATATGGTTATTGTAGCTCGCCAACTGATTGATTGAAATTGAAAAGGCGCTGCTCGTCCAATTGTTTCTTCCGCGGGTATTGGAAGCTCCTGCAATAAAACCGCTTGCGCCATAAGCGAAAGCAGTCTGGCTTTGGGTAGAATTGTCTCCCCTGTAATTGAGCTTATTATTGTTCAGCATAAAGCCAGGCGACAAAGTAATCTCACTTGTTTTGTATAAGCCGATACCTGCCGGGTTTATATTGTTTGCGGTAATATCGCCTCCCAATGATCCCATTGCGCCTCCGATGGCCATGTTTCTTGCAGAGCCTCCCGGAATAAACCAACCGTTGCGAAGAGCATCATCCGGTGTCTGGGCTTTTAAGGCATAAAAAGAAATGGATAAAATAGAAAGTATGGATAAATATTTTTTCATAGACATGAGTTATGATAAAGAATTAGCGATTGCAATATAATTGCATTGCCTTATAATTTATTTTTTCAAACTATTGATATGAAATATTTCTGTTAATGCGGTGGTCTTGGCGGCCTGCTGGTACCTGAACTGCTGCCGGAACTCTTGAAGCCTCCGCTTCTTCCACCTGTATTATTACTGGGTGTGGTGTTTGAGTTGAAGGTGCGGGAATTGTTATTATTCGGATTTATGTAATTATTGTTGTTTGGAGCAACAACTCTATGTAATAAAGACCCAAAGCTGTTCTTACTGGTTTGTGGCTGCGGCAAATTATAATTTTTATAATTTCTGTTGGCATAAGCTGCAAGATTGGTTTTGCTTGTAGTACCATAATATACTTTTGGCTGATTGAAGTAGACAATAGTATAATGAGGATTGTACCAACTGCCCCAGGGTGTATAATAAAACCTGTAAGTATAAAAAGGATTGTACATGTAAGCGTAATACGGATTAAAGCAATTCATCAATGCAATGCGTGAAGGCGCACAACTATAGCCGAAATCATACCTGCTGTCGTTCCAGTAATCGTAATCATCAATGGTGGACCACAAATTGTTGTTGCGCACTTTCATGCGCAGGTAACGATCATCATTGCTCCCCACATAATCCACATATTCGCCGCCTGTTGTTTCTTTTCCGGGAGAATAATACACATCATCAGGAGTTCTTGTTGTCTTATAGGCAGAGGAGCAACTGCTGAAAATAGACACAACCAACACTAAGAATAAGATTCTGCTTGTCATAACTGCAGGTTTTATAGTTTGTAATGCGAAGTTATTACTTTTGCCGGGCTTCAAAGTATATTACTTACAGCACGTAAATTAAATTAAATTATTTTATGAAACACAGTTGCATTTGTTAAGATTGCACTAAAACTAACAACTGTTTACAAAAAAGTTTTTGACTCAAAAAGAAAAGTATGGGAAAGGTAATTACATCCATGAAGGAGGATTATGCGCAATGGTACAATGACCTGGTCATCAAAGGAGAATTGGCAGATTACAGCGCAGTGCGGGGCTGTATGGTGATAAAACCTTACGGTTATGCTTTATGGGAAAATATGCGCGATGCACTCGACAAAATGTTCAAGGATACCGGGCATGTGAATGCTTATTTTCCTTTGTTCGTTCCAAAAAGCTTATTCGAAGCTGAAGAAGCAAATGCTGAAGGGTTTGCAAAAGAGTGTGCTGTGGTAACACACTACCGTTTAAAATCAGATCCGGATGCGAAAGGAAAATTGATTGTTGATCCGGAAGCAAAGCTTGAGGAAGAATTGATAGTGCGCCCCACCAGCGAAGCGATTATATGGAATACTTATAAAGGATGGATACAGTCTTACCGGGATCTTCCCATTCTTATCAACCAATGGTCCAATGTAGTTCGTTGGGAAATGCGTACGCGGTTATTTCTCCGCACCGCGGAATTTCTCTGGCAGGAGGGCCACACTGCCCACGCATCAAAACCGGAAGCGGAAGCAGAAGCAAAGCTGATACTTGATCTGTATGCAGATTTTGCAGAGAACTGGATGGCATTGCCGGTGATAAAAGGAATAAAATCAGCCAACGAGCGGTTCGCAGGCGCCGAAGAAACTTACTGTATCGAAGCCATGATGCAGGATGGCAAAGCATTGCAGGCCGGAACCACTCATTTTCTGGGGCAGAATTTTGCAAAGGCTTTCGATGTAAAATTCAGCGACAGGGATAATAAGCTTGATTATGTATGGGCTACAAGCTGGGGAGTAAGTACAAGATTGATTGGTGCACTGGTAATGGCGCATAGTGATGACGATGGGCTGATAATGCCTCCGAAAATTGCACCATTGCAGGTGGTGATTGTTCCTGTATATAAAAGTGATGAACAGAGATCTGCTGTCAGCGAAAAAGCAAATGAAATTGTACGTTCATTAAAAGCGCTTGGCATATCAGTAAAATATGATGATAATGATAATGCAAGGCCGGGATGGAAATTCGCAGAATATGAAATGAAGGGTGTTCCGGTACGCATCGCCATCGGCGCAAGAGATATTGAAAAAAATGTGGTAGAAGTAGCGCGCAGAGATACAAAAGAAAAGAAGGCTGTAAGTATGGATGGGCTTGCAGTGCAGATTCAAAATCTCCTTAACGAAATACAGCAGAATATTTACCATAAAGCACTGCAATACCGCGAAGCACATATTACGAAAGCTGACAACTGGGAAGATTTTTTAAACCTCCTGGATGATAAAGGAGGATTTATTGCGGCACACTGGGATGGCAGTGCTGAGACAGAAGAAAATATAAAAGATATTTCAAAAGCCACGATCAGGTGCATTCCATTAAACAATGAAAAAGAAGAAGGCAGGTGTATATTTACGGGGAATCCTTCTTCTCAGAGAGTATTATTTGCAAGAGCATATTAAATATTTTTTTAGGTTGTCTTTATTACACCTGCAAAAAAAATATTCACGTGGTTTTTTTTATTTCGATGAATAGATTTACTTTGGAGCAAAATAATTTTTTACCACTTTAAAACTACTGACTTATGGATCAAAATTTTGGACAACAACCACAGCAACCTCCTTCAACTCCCCCAAAAAACTGGTTGGTGGAGTCGATCCTTGTTACGTTATTTTGTTGCTTACCGTTTGGTATAGCAGGTATTGTATTTGCATCGCAGGTAAACTCAAAGTTTATAGCGGGTGATTACACAGGCGCTTTACAATCATCCAAAGATGCAGCTAAATGGACCAAGATAGGATTTTGGATTGGCCTTGCAGGTCTTGCGATCTACATACTTTGTGTATTCGTATTTGGCTTTGGAAGCTTATGGTTCTTCTCAAGAGCAGCCTCTTATGATAATTATTGATCTCAGTAAAAAAAAATACTTAAAGCTTTTATTGTACAGTGCAGCAGCATCCATCATAGTGCTGCTGTATTATTTTTTTGACGCACGAGAGGAGAGGTCGCTGTTCCCTCATTGTCCATTCAATACTTTGACAGGATTATATTGCCCGGGCTGCGGTTCTCAAAGAGTATTAACTGCGCTGTTGCACGGCGACGTATTGGGGGCTATGAAGTTTAATGTGTTGGCTGTAGCTGCCATACCGTTCATACTCTATTCTTCGTTTGTATTTATGTATAATATTTTCTCTGAAAAGAAATTGCAGCAAAAAATTTTTTATTCTCCTGCGTTTGTAAGAATTGTTCTTTTTACAGTTGTTACTTTCTGGATATTACGCAATATACCTGTCTATCCTTTTACAATGCTTGCTCCGCATCAATAAAAATTTAATTTGATAGAAGTAAATAAAATTGTTATTCGAATGAAATATATAATTCCAGAATAGCATTACAACTTCGCAGCAAGATGATTATAATCTGTCAATACAGCGTATAAAAAATTTAAAGGCTCATCGTGCCTGCTTTTTATATGTAACACATCTTCAATTTTTTCTTTTGTCTGCCAAGCCAGCATAATATTTCCGCCCCGCTGCACATTAATAATCACTTCTTTCAGTACCTGTATATCACTATCATTTAAATTGATTACTTCCGGGTAAACTGCCTCGTAGCTTATTGCGGCAACAGGCATATATAAGGTTTGCTGAATTGTAGTGCGGGGCCTTGTTTTCACAAGTGTGGTACCAGCTATAATATCTCCCAGCCGCTGGTGTTTTTCAGTGGCAGCAATAACAATAACTGCGAGTACAAATCCTGAAATCCACAGATCAATAAACCTGAAAAGCCACCGGATAAGGTATTGACTGAAATGGGGCTGATTACCGTTAATGCTGATTACCTTGATGCCCATCACCCGTTTACCAACACTTTGCCCGTTCATGAATGTCTCACTCAGCAGGCTGTAAAAGACAGCAGGAAGATACAAGGGAATCATAATCCATGCATTTCCATGGCCAAGAAGGCCTGCAGAAAAAATAATATTCATTATAATGCAGTACCCGGCAATAATAAGCAGATCAAGTATGCCGGCCACCAGCCTTTCACCCACACCGGCCAGATCGTATTCCAGTTCGATATTCTGAGTTGTATGGATGATTATTGTGGCCATGGATCAAATATGTGTAAAGAAATATTATTTTCCGTATTTGCATTACAGTAATAGCCATTATTTTTATGGGTAACTATTTTTATGAGGGAAGCCCAATACCTGAAGCAGAATGCAGAAAAGTGGGAGCAATATAAAAATGAACTGAATACAAATATTGCTGCCGATGAACTCGCCAACCGTTTTATTGAATTGACGGATGACCTTGCTTATGCGAGGACATTTTATCCTAAAAGCAATACGACCCGGTATCTGAATGGCCTGGCTTCCATGTTTCATCAGAAAATTTACCGGAACAAAAAAGAAAAAAAAGGACGCATTTATTGGTTCTGGCAGTTTGAACTGCCATATTTATTTAAGCAATATCATAAACAGTTTTTGTATGCTTTTTTATTCTTTATGCTTTTCTGCCTGATGGGAGCATTATCGGCAAAATACGACCACAATTTTGTACGACTGATCCTCGGTGATGAATATGTGAATATGACTAACAGTAATATAGAAAAAGGCGATGCATTCGGAGTGTACAAACACGAAAATGAACTGAATATGTTTTTCTTTATTGCCTACAACAATATTTCAATAGCTCTTTTAACTTATGTGCTCGGAATATTTTTTTCTGTGGGCAGTATATGGATATTATTAAATAATGGTATGATGCTTGGCTCCTTTCAATATTTTTTTATATCAAAAGGATTGGCGGCGAAATTCATCACTGTTGTTTTTATTCATGGCACACTCGAGATATGGAGCTTTGTAATAGCCGGTGCATCTGGGCTGATTCTCGGCAACAGTATTCTTTTTCCCGGCACGTATAAAAGAAGCGCATCTTTTCTGCGCGGCGGCAAAGACGGTTTAAAAATTGTGCTCGGCCTTATTCCTTTGTTTTTAACTGCGGCATTTCTTGAAAGCTTTGTAACACGATATACAGAGATGCCTTTGTGGCTGAGCATTTCCATATTGTCTGGTTCCGTATCATTTATTATTTGGTATTTTATTGTGTATCCTCTGAGGCTGCATAAAAAGATTGAACAATCCAAAACAAAAACAGGCGCAGCATATACTGATAAAAATTTTGATTCATGGCTCAACAAAAAGTTCAGCTTAGAAAGTTGAGAGACTTCGGTGAAAACCTGAGTGATACTTTTCAATTCATCCGGCAGGAATTTAAGCCGCTGGCAACATCTTTCGTGCTTATTTCCGGAGTATTTATAATGGCACAGTCTGTTGTTGCAGGCTTGTATGAAGCAAGGCTGTTTTCTGTTTTTGATGACCTGGCAAAAGGCGGCGCTTTGCAACCCAGGGAAATATCAGATGTTTTTTCGTTCACCTATTTTCTTGTTTTGGCATTGTCCTTACTTACTCTCACTGTGATGCATGTGTCAATAGCGGCGTATATGAAATATTACGACGAGCATGGAAACTCACCCTCATTCAGTGAAGTATGGAATGGAACCAAAAGATATTTCATAAAAGTATTTTTTTTCAGCATACCTGTTTATTTATTAATAATAGCCGGCCTTATACTTTGCCTTTTGCCGGGTATTTATTTTGCAGTTGTGCTGATACCTTTTCCTTATGTGATAGTGATGGAAGACGCGTCTTTCGGCGAGGCATTCAACAGGTGCTTTATCATTGTAAAAGAAAATTTCTGGATTTCACTGGGCATTTATTTTGTCACTTACCTTATCTATTCATTCTCTTCAGGTATTATCAGTTTTATTACCGGTATTCTGGCGGGGCTGATCTCTTATTTCAGCACGAAAGAAATAGGATCCTCTGCCGGTATTGCAACTTCTGTGATCAATGCAGTAAGCTATTTGTTTTATATTATTTATTTTATTTCTGTTGCATTGCATTATTTCAACCTTGCTGAAAGAACTGATGGCACAGGCATTGCACGCAGGCTTGAATCAATTGGCAGCAATATAAATCCCAATACAAATATTGAAGAACAATATTAACATGCGCTACCTGGTAATTATTTTTTTTGGGTTGATCTGCCTGAAGTCTGATGCACAAAAAAAAGTTGCTTATGACAGCAGCAGTGTGCAGCAACGTAATTTTTCTGCTTCTTCAATTGATGAATATAAAGATGACAGAGATTACCGGTACGATGCTTATGTATCTCCGGCGCCCACACTTTGGGAAAGATTCTGGAGATGGGTATGGAGTAAGTATGCAGCAATAATGAGTACGGCGGGCGGCAGAATTACAATGCGTGTTTTTTATATAGCATTTGCTGTGGCTGCTGTTACTTTTTTTGTTTTCAAAGTGATGAAAATGAACCGGGTGAGCCTGTTCGGCAGATCCGGCGATGAAAAGCCGGGATATACAGTTGAAGAAGAAAATATTCACGGAATTTCATTTGGCGAAGCAATTGAAAAAGCTGTTCGTGAAGGAAATTACAGACTCGCTGTCCGGTTGCTTTACCTGCAGAATTTAAAATTACTTGCCGACAGGAACCTGGTTGCATGGCGGCCTGATAAAACCAATTACGATTATGTGCGTGAACTGGATAAAAAAGAGCTGAAGCAGCCATTCACTTTGCTTACCCATATATTTGAATATGCATGGTATGGAAACAGCCCTGTGGGTAAGGATGATTTTACTACTTTGAAAGAACAGTTTATTTCATTTCAACATCAATTATAATATTCTGAAAGGGACAAGACCATTTATTATCACTATTGCTGTATTGCTTATTCTCTATGTAGCAGCACAGCTTAACCAGCCAAAAGAATTTGATTGGACTCCCACGCTGCGCAATGATGATAAAAATCCTTTTGGCGCTTCAATTCTTTTTAAAGAGATCAGGCAGTTGTTTCCGCATAGTTCTTTACTATCGCACAGGGAGCCGGCATACAATGTGCTGCATGAGAAAGACAATGAAAATTCGGCTTATTTCATTCTTGCTCCGCAAATTTCTCTGGGCAAAACAGATCTCGATGAATTATTGCATTTTGCAGAAGATGGCAATGAAATTTTTTTATCGGCGCTTGATATGAGCGACAACATACTCGATACGCTTGGCTTAAAAGAGCAGCAGGTATTCAGGGTTATTGAGAACGATTCCGGTTCTGTAAATTTTGTCAACCCGGGCTTGAAAGCTATCTCCGGTTATAAATTCAGGAAAGGAACATCGGACGGTTTTTTTTCACAGGTGCGCAAAGGAGATTCCACGGTTATCCTTGGTATCAATAACAGGCAGCAGCCTGATTTTGTGAAGATACAATATGGCAGAGGAGCTTTCTTTGTACATGCATTGCCGCTTTGTTTCAGCAACTACTTCATGTTGTTTGGTAATAACAGCGAGTATGCAGCGAAGGCTTTATCTTATATTGATCCGGCAATTACAACCCTGCATTGGGATGAATATTATAAAGCCGGAAGAGAAGGCCCGCAGACTCCTTTGCGTTTTTTCCTGTCAAATGAATTTTTAACTTACGCATTGTGGCTTACGGTGATTGTTTTGATATTGTATATATTATTTGAAATGAAGCGAAAGCAGCGTATCATTCCGGTAATAGAACCATTGCGCAACACTACGCTAGATTTTGCAGAAACAGTTTCATCTGTTTATTTCAGCCGGCACGATAACAACAGCATTGCAAAAAAGAAAATTCAATACTGGACGGATTTTGTCCGCCAGCGATATTATCTTTCTGCCAATATGATGGATGAAAATTTTGTACAGCAACTCAGCAGGAAAAGCGGTGTGGAAAAAGAGAAGATAGAAGAAACTATATTATTTATTAAAAAAGGAAATATGCAACCAAAAGTAACAGATGAAACTCTGCTTGCACTGAATAAAAGCATGGAACAATTTTATCAACTTGCCAAAATATAAAGCATGTATAATACCATTGATGTAACACAACTGAATGAAACAGTAAAAAAAATAAAAGAACAGATCGCCAAAGTAATAGTTGGGCAGGAGCAGATGATCGAATTGCTGATAGCGGCTATGCTTGCAGAAGGTCATGTGCTGATAGAAGGAGTGCCGGGGATAGGAAAAACGCTTACCGCAAAATTATTGTCGCGGTGTATTGATGCGCATTTCAGCCGCATACAATTCACACCTGACCTGATGCCAAGCGATGTGATCGGAACTTCCGTATTCAATCCGCAAACAGCCACATTCAGCTTTAAGAAAGGCCCTGTATTCAGCAATATTATTTTGATTGATGAGATAAACCGATCTCCTGCAAAAACGCAGGCAGCCTTATTTGAAGTGATGGAAGAAAGACAAATTACTTATGATGGCATTACTTATATTTTACCGGAGCCATTTATGGTGCTTGCTACACAAAATCCCGTAGAGCATGAAGGTACTTATCGCCTGCCTGAAGCCCAACTTGACCGCTTTCTTTTTAAGATTGAAGTAAAATATCCTGTGCCGGAAGAAGAAATAAAAATTCTGGAATATGCACACAGAGGCGTAACCACGCATTTTAATGAAGAAGTGCAACCTGTACTCAGCGGTGATGATATCGTGATGTTTCGTAAACTGGTTGCTTCGCTGCATATAGAACAGAAAGTAATAAAATACATTGCAGAACTCGTATATGAAACACGCAACAATAAAGCATTGTTTTTAGGTGCAAGCCCGCGGGCATCTGTAGCTGTATTAAGATCAGCAAAAGCAAAGGCTGCCATGCTGGGAAGAGATTTTGTAACGCCTGACGATGTGGTTAGTGTGCTGCATCCTGTGTTGTGTCACCGTATCATACTTACTCCTGAGAAAGAAATGGAAGGCGGAACGGCTGAAGAAGTGATTAAAGATATTACGAAGAAGATTGAAGTGCCGAGGTAAAAGAAAAGAAACAAGATACAGGATACAGGATACAGGATACAAGAAACAAAAATACAAGAAGCAGATTACAATAAATTCAGCAGTATCAACAGGCTTCTACAAACCACAAACTTGAAATCATTCATCAAAAAATATATTGGCGCTTTATACATCACAAGACGATGGTATATATTAGTTGTATGTGCGATTGTTTTCTTTACACTTCGTTTTTTTCTAAGCTGGATGGGAATTATTCCTTATGCTTTTTTGCTTCTTTTTTTAATTATATCTGCAATTGATTATTATTTGCTATTCAGTAAAGGCAAAGGAATTTTTGCCGTACGCTCTCATTCGGAAAGATTGAGTAACGGAGATGTGAACGCTTTAAAAATTTACACTGAAAATTTTTACCGCTTCCCTGTTTACCTCAATGTGATAGATGAAATACCGCACCAGTTTCAGCGGAGAGACATTCAATTTAATCTTACACTTCAGCCAGGTGAAAAGAAAATAATTCATTATGAATTGCGGCCCGTGAAAAGGGGAAGTTATCACTTTGGTAAAATACAGGTTTTTGTAAATACACCGCTTCGTTTTTTCAGCAGGAGATATTCATTGGGACAGGATGCGGAAGTTCCTGTGTATCCTTCCTACCTGCAGTTACGTAAATACCAGTTAATGGCCATCAGTAGCAGGCTAAGCGAAATCGGGCTGAAGAAAATGCGAAGATTGGGGCACAGTATGGAATTTGAACAGATAAAAGAATATGTGATCGGAGATGATTACAGGACTGTGAACTGGAAGGCCACTGCACGTAAAGGCCAGTTGATGGTGAATAATTATACCGATGAAAAAAGCCAGCAGGTATATTGCGTGATTGACAAAAGCCGCGTAATGAAAATGCCTTTCGAGGAATTGAGCCTCCTCGATTATTCTATTAATGCCTCATTGGTTTTATGCAATGTGGCTTTGGTAAAACAGGATAAAGCCGGATTGATCACTTTTGCTGAAAACATCGGAACGTTTTTAAGCGCCGAAAAAAAAGCCTCACAGATGCAGGCTATTCTTGAAGCATTGTACAACCAGAAGACAAGATATCTTGAAAGTGATTTTGAAAGATTATATATCATGCTCAGAAGAAAGGTCACGCAACGCAGCCTGATAGTGCTCTTCACCAATTTTGAATCGCTTACGGGTATGCGAAGGCAGTTGCCTTACCTGAAAAAAATTGCAGAGAACCATTTGCTCTTAACTATATTTTTTGAAAACACAGAGCTGAGCAACTTTATTGCGAAGCCTGCCGGGAATCTCGAAACTGTTTATACAAAAACTGTTGCGGAGAATTTTGCTTTTGAAAAAAAACTGATTGTAAAAGAATTGAAACAAAATGGTATCTTAACCATTCTTACACCACCGCAGCTATTAACGGTAAATGCAGTGAATAAATATCTCGAAATAAAAGCAAAGCAGATGATATGAGATTCTGTG
>JAHEZC010000003.1 GCA_023251275.1 Parafilimonas sp.
TATTCACGCACCAGAAGGTATTTTCGAATTTAAGTATATGCATGCCGATTTTTGGGGCAACCTTATCCATCATTTCCTGTGCTTCGTAAGTGCCGTAATAGCTGCCTACTCCTGCGTGGTCACGACCAATGATCATGTGCGTGCACCCATAATTTTTGCGTATGATGGTATGATTAATCGCTTCACGGGGACCTGCGTAACGCATTGCTGTAGGCAACACACTGAGCAAGGTATTATCATTATTGAAATAGCCCGAAATCAGCGCTTCATAGCAGCGCATACGTACAGGCGCCGGAATATCATCCGATTTTGTTTCTCCTACAATTGGATGAATAAGCGCGCCATCTACTATTTCCTGGGCGCATTTTATAAGATATTCATGTGCCCGGTGTATGGGATTTCTTGTTTGGAATGCAACGATAGTATTCCATCCTTTTTCTTTAAATGCTGCACGGGTTTCTGCCGGATCAAGAAAATATTTTTCATCAATTTCATCATGTCTCAGGGGGCGGTTTACCATTTCGAGCGGGCCTGAAATAAATTTGCTGCCTCCTTTCATAATTGCCTGTACGCCGGGATGCTTGTCTTCAGTTGTTTTGAAACATTTTTGTGCAAGGTTATCCAGGTCCAACTCAAATTTTTCTTCTGTAAGCATGATGGCCAGCATACGGCCTGCCTTATCGAGCAGGGCAATTTCCAGGCCTGTTTCTATATTGTCAAACTGATCGCCTGCCGGTAATAATATTGGGATGCCCCATGCAAGGCCATTGGCCAATGTCATATTTTCGATAGCAGATTCTGAATCTGCTTTGCCCATAAATCCGGTCAGGGGGCTGAAAGCGCCAATAGCAATCATTTCCACATCTGCTCCATAACGGTCTTCGATAGTTAGCTGAAAAAGTGATTGTGCCTTACCTTCTAATTCTGATCTGCGGTCTCCTGTAGCGACACGGTTCACAAGACTTCCGCCATGCGGTTGATTCATGATTTTAAATAGATTTTATGTGATAAGATAATTATTCCCCGGCTTCATCAATATAGCCGTTGCTTTCGAGATACTTCATAATCTCGGCTGCACATTCTTCAAGGTCTTTTTCTGCTGTATTGATAATAAGCTCTGCATTTTGAGGAGCTTCATACGGATCGTCAATACCTGTAAAGTGTTTGATTTCGCCTGCCCGGGCTTTTTTGTATAGTCCCTTGGGGTCGCGGAGTTCGCATACATCGAGCGGGCAGTGCACATATATCTCAATAAATTCACCCGGCTCTACAATAGTGCGTACCATCTCACGGTCAGCCTGGTAGGGCGAAATAAAAGCCGTGGAAACGAATGCACCTGCATCCACAAAAAGTTTGGACACTTCGCCGATGCGCCTGATATTTTCTTTGCGGTCTTCCGCTGAAAAACCGAGGCCTTTGTTGAGCCCGTGACGGATATTGTCTCCATCAAGCACATAGGTATGAATACCTCTTTCAAAAAGTTTTTCCTCCACTTTATTTGCCAACGTGGATTTTCCGGCGCCTGATAATCCTGTGTACCATAAAATGGCAGATTTATGCCCGTTCATCCGGTGCCTGTCAGGTTTCGTAATTGTAGAAGAATGCCAAACAATGTTTCTCAGAACTTCCATGCTTTCGTGTTTTATTTTTTAAATTTTGCGGGCGAAGATAATCGAACTTTCCCGGAAAAAAACAGGGGGTAAAATAAATTCCATTTAAGTCTATCACTTATATAGGATTTTATAAAATGTTTTGCAGATCATTCAGCAATATATGCCTTCTATTTTTCCGCCGTAGCTATTTTGCATTTCTTCCGTGTTTGTATGGTATATTTTATCACTTCGTGTAATTTGCAGCAAAATACTCATTCGGGCACGAAAGAATGGTATTCACTGGTCAATGGAAAAAACATCGGTCGCTTTGAACCGGCTGATGACGTCTATTTTTGAAAAAGCCTGGAATAAAAAAAAGTATGATTGATGATGTTGATACCTCCAATGGTATTTTTTCAGTATATCTCTTTTCCGAAATTATTTTATCATTCAATTCACCTGTTTATGCGCTTAAAAAAAATTGCCGCTGGTATTTCTTTACTGCTTCTCGCTGCATGCGGCACATCAACACAAAAAGAAGCCACTAATTCTGATGCTTCTTTTGACGCTTTCAAGGAAAGGTTTATGGATATATACTGGAAGCAAAACCCTTCTGCTGCTATTTACATCGGTTACGGGAAATATTGCGATACGCTTAAAATACCCGACAGTACTGCATTTGCCGGAGATGCAGCTTTTAATAAACTTTATCTCGATTCACTGCATCATTTTTTGTATGACGATCTTTCTGCCAACAATAAAATTGACTATAAAATTCTTGAAAATCAATTCAGAAGCTCGATATGGTACATTGATACGTTTAAAATTCAGCAGTGGGATCCTTCTTCTTATAATATCGGCGGCGAATGTTATGAGATCATTACACAGAATTTTGCACCGCTTGATGTGAGGCTAAAAATTCTTTCCAAACATATTGAGCATGCGGATGAATTTTATAAGGCAGCATTTCAAATGATCCGTCAACCTGCAAGGGAACATACTGATCTTGCCATAGCACAAAATAAAGGCAGCATGAGTGTGTTTGGAGATGCACTGATAGATTCAATCAAAAAATCGTCACTTAGTATAGCAGAAAAAGATACGCTGCGCAAAAGAATGACTATTACTGCGGATGCCATCAATGATTATGTATATAGGTTAAAAAAACTGTTGGATGATAAAAAAGCTGCTTTCCGCAGTTACAGGACAGGCGCTGAGCTCTTCAACCAAAAATTCAAATACGATATTGTTACCGATTATTCAGCAAAAGAGATTTTTGATAAAGCTGTGGCCGCAAAAAATATCTATCATAAAGAAATGTATAATATTGCCAATGAACTATGGTCGAAGTACTGCGGTGGCACTGCTAAGCCTGCGGATAGTTTGTTGCTGATAAAAATGGTGATTGATAAGATTGCTTTGCATCATGCTTCGCCGCAGCATTTTGTTGATACAGTGAAAAAGCAAGTGAGCGACCTTCAGCATTTCATCATTGCAAAAGATCTTTTTAATTATGACACAAGTTTTCCATTGCAGGTAAGGATAATGCCAGCATTCATGAGCGGGGTTTCTCTTGCTTCTGCCAGCTTTCCGCCGCCTTACGAAAAAGAAGCCGTAACTTACTACAATGTTTCAGACCTCACCGCAACGCCTGCAGCAAAAGCAGAAAGTGCATTGCGGGAATATAATGACTATACACTGCAAATTCTCTCCATGCACGAAGCGATGCCGGGGCATTGTATGCAGGGAGTATATAACAGCAAATCACCTGACATCATTCAATCTGTTTTTCAGAACGGCGCCATGGTTGAAGGCTGGGCTGTCTATACCCAACGCATGATGCTGGAAAATGGCTGGGCAAATAATGCGCCTGAGATGTGGCTCATGTTTTATAAATGGAGCCTGCGTGAATGCTGTAATGTGATTGTTGATTATGGAATCCACTGCATGGATTACTCAAAAGAAGATGTGGTGAAGCTGCTGAAGAATGAAGCATTCCAGGAAGATGCACAGATAGATGAAAAATATCACCGGGCAACCGTATCGCAGGTGCAGTTGTGTTCTTACTTTACCGGAGCATCGGAAATATTTGCTTTGCGCGATGAATATAAAAACAAAATGGGCGATAAGTTTTCATTGAAAAACTTTCATGAAAAATTCCTGAGCTATGGCAGTGCCCCGGTAAAATTTATAAAAGAAATGATGATGCAATGATGCAGTGCCAGGATTGATCAGCTATCAGTACCGGCAGCAACTGCCGGCCGTTGCCTGAACATTTTATACACTTGAATGAATGCTGTAATCAATAATACAACACCGATTACCCAATTAATGATATTCTGCTTATCGCTTAATTGCTCTACAATGTATTTGCCGCCGTAAATAAACACATCAAAGCCTCCGATGGTCCCCATGCTTATTCCTGCAATGTATGGATGAAAATATTTTTGTTTTGGAATAAGTATTTTCTGGTTTATCAGTACTGTGCTCCAGCCAAGCCAGAATGGGATGTGCAATGGATTTAATGCACTTAACACTAATCCCAATACGAAGGGAGAAAGATTATAAGAAGTAAAAACAGTTTCGCCGAATTTTTTCATTTGTATGGCAGACACGAAACAACTGAAAGCGAGTATTAAAATGAGTGTTGCAGTCACAAATTCAAATATCCTGAAAAGTTTTTTTTGTGTGCTTACCCATTGCATCGCAAATAATACGATATAAACGCAGGCAGCTTCTACTACCAGTGTGCCGAGTGCGAAAATGAATGCAGGGGTTGTGCCATCTATAACCGAGATATTTGTTGCAGTAACATTCATGGTCCCCAAAGGCAGTGCACCGAGAAAACTGATCAAAGCGCCCCAAAAAAATATTTTAATAAATAATTTCACCGGATGTTTATATGTTGTTATCTGAAATAAGTTTTACATAAGCGCTGTTTTCCCTGAGCATCTTCATGCCGGAAGAAAAACCCATAAATGGAATTTTTTTACTGCGGTGATTGAGTAAACTGATCCTGTTCAAAATCTTCCAGTGCCGTATAATCTCTTTCCATGCAAAGAAAATAGAATGTTTTGGATCATATATATGGGTAGGCTCGCTGCCTGCTCCATTCAGTTCGATAATAGAAAAATTTTTTCCCTGCTTCAATTCATCCCATGACCTGAAACGAATGTCCATTCTTCCGAAATAAAAACCGGGAATTTCTTTGCACAGATTATCTATTGTTTGTACAAGTTTGTCATCAGCGAGATGACTCAGGTCAACAAACTTTGCACCTCTTGCATGATTACCATAGGGGACAAGCAAATGCCTTTCATCTTTTTTGAGAACTTTATTCAATTCATCATTATGTGTTTTTTTCAAGGCAGCTATCTGCAGAATAAACCGCTTGTTTTGCCGAAGCAATTCTTCGATTGTGGAGACTCCATCCCCAACTACAGTAAGAAATTCTTTGCCCACAATACCTGATATTTTTCCATGCATCTCTCCGGGATAACGGTAATAAAAAATTCCCACTTCATTTTCATACAGCACAAATTGCTGCAGTAAAAAATCTACTTTACTCTTTTTAGCATATTCGGTAACCTCAGTAATCGTATTGAGTTTCTTTACACCCATTCCCCTGCCACCGATATCCGGTTTACCGGCAAGCGGAAATTTCAGTTCAGCACTTTGAAAAGCATGTACTAATATTTTTTCATCGGCACCTGCTTTAAAGAATAAAGTTTTCGGATAATAATCATGGGGGATGATGTCATAAATTTCTTTTTTGGATTCAAGCAGGAAGCCCCCGTTTTTTATCGTTGGATTGGATGTATTGAAAAAAAATAAAGACCGCGTTCTGATGCAAAGTAAAAACCAGTAAATATAGATCGGTCCATAGATCACGTTGAATGGCCAGTATTCCCAGTGCAATAATTTTATTAATGAAGGATGATGAAAGATGCGCCGTATCATTTTGCTATTGTGAAATCTCAGCCTGCTGTGTAATAAAATCAATTTCTTTTTTGTATATGCGCTTATCTTTTGTGTCGAGATAAGTCATTATCCCTTTATCATTATGGAGTTCGATATTGGTTACACTTACCGTGAAAACAACGCCATCACGATTCATGTGCAGATCATTATGCGAATCACCGTCGCCTGCGAAGAGATGAAACTGCAGAATTTCTTCTGCAGAAAATTCACTATTTTTTCTCAGCCATTTTGCAAACCATGTTTCTCTTTTTTTCATTATATCATCATCATACAAAGTAGCAGAAGACCAGATATATGGCTGATTATTTCTTAGTTGTTTAAAATATTTTTTTATTCCATCCCATCTGCATTCAAATAAAGCATCGCCGGTAAGGAAGATAAGTGTGAAAGGTTCAGTTTGTTTAAAATTTAATCGTTGAAAAGTGGTAACAGGTTTTTTATTTTTTATCACATCGAGCAATACCAATCCCCTGCTTCTTTCATAAGGCGGAGCCGGAGTGTGTTTTTTGAATGCTCCGTTCAGCAGCACTGCTGTATTCCCATTTTCATTCAATGCAATCCATGTGCCTCCCGCATCCGCATCTTTCGGGTAAAGTAATGTAACATCATCTGAATGATAAGCAGCCGGCGGCAAAGCTTTTTTACGCCAGGCTTTTTCATCGCGGTTAGACGTGATAAAACATTTGTCGTGCTGCGGTATGAATGTTACTGTGCACATGTCTTTTTGTACTTGATGGTTGATGATGCCAATCCATAGCCTTCGGGCACTTCCACAGCAGACACTTCATGAATGCCAACTCTTATCAATGCCATGTGATGAACTGTGTGCTCAAGATTATATACCAATTCACGGAAATAATTTGTCGTGATAAGTATAGTTTCATTCGAAGTCTCGTCATAGCTTGCTTCAAGCAGGAGATTTTTATCGGGCTTGTTTAGCTGAACATAGATATTGTGTATTAAATCAAGTGCAACTTCTTTGTTGGTTTCGATGATGATGTCTCTTTTTCTTTTGTCGTAATTGATCAAACCATTTTCATAACCATTATCGAGGCACATAAACAGTTCGATTATATGCCTTACATGTTGCCCGATGGTTGCATTGAATAAAATATTGCTTGGCTTCATGTATTCAGCATCGCTCAGTTGACTGATAGATGCGCTTAACTGCACAAACACATTTTGTATCGCCTTTTGAATTTTCATAGAGATTGTTTTAGTGTGAAGACTTTTGAGCAAAAACTTAAAATACTCAATGGTTACCGTTCAGCATTTATTGCAACCACACATTAAAATTACTTTCAAACTGAATTTCCTCCTGAAAAAAATGTTATTGATTTGTTGTTTTGCGGTAAACAAAAAGGCTATTTTTTAATAATTGCCGTAATGTTCAATTTTCCTGACGCAAGATAACTTTCTTTCTCTTTTGTACCCGCAACTTTGTGGAAATAAAACAAAGCGCAACAAGGTATAAATTGTAAACCGTTTTTTAAAATGATTAAATCCTGCCCCCTTTATTTTTGGTTTTGTTCCATGTCAATATTCACATTAAAAATTCAGGCTGATCAATCGCAAAATATCCTTTCTGTAAATGACTGCAAGTGCACTGCATGAAGCAAAAACGAGGAGGGCATAAATGAAAAGCTGCCCGCCATCATTCATTACCGCGAATCCCAATTTTGTGAAATGAAAATAAATAGCCCCGGCCATTAACCCACAACCCAGGACTGCACCATAAGCGGTGGTGCGGGGATAAAGGATAAGGACAGATGCAACCAGTTCCAGAATACCCGACCCAATTCTTCCCCAGGGCTCCATACCGATTTGAGAAAAGATATAAACGGATTCTTCTGACGCGGTAAATTTGAAAAAAAGTGTTTGCAGCATGATCACTGCAGCAATAATCCTTAAAATCCAAATGCCTGTACCAGATTTATTGAATGACATGGTTATGGTTCTATAAATTGATCAATGAAATATTTTTTGCCAGTTAGCATCTGCTTTATTTTTGAGAGCGGCTTCATCCTTATTCCAGGTTTTCAGTGTATTATTGAAAAACCTGTTGTAAAATAAATACAATTTACTATTCAGTATTTTGAAAGTGCCAGGATCAATTTCCACTTTCTCTCCTGTATTGCCCATGGCATAAGCACACCAGCCACCATACTGAGGTTCATAACCGGCAGGATTTTTCTTAAATTCTTCTTTGTTCTCAGGAGTATTGAAATAGTAAGTAACACCATTGTAAGCAAACGGTAATTCTTTTTTCCCTTTCACAGCTTTGTTTTGCTTAAAGTAAGCAACGGGGTCATAGCCCTGTATGGCAATGCCATCTTCCAGATTAAAATCCTTTTTTCGCAAAGCTGCAGGATACTGCGAGAAAACATGGATACCTGTAAATAAAGTAACGAGAAAAATTATGGCGGGCTTCATGTATTTTGATTTTATTGTTTTAAATACGTGCCGGGAAAATGTTCCTTTCACCCTTAACAATATTTTACAAAATTAAGCAACAGGCAGACCGATCACTGTCAACTGCAGTACAGGATTTGGATAAAGGATTTTCTGAAACGATATGCAGACTGCAGTCAAAGTTAAGTTTTCAGTTTTAGCAATTGTTTTTTTAATGCACAAGGCAACCTTTTATTAAAATTTCAGGTTTACCTAAATGTCATTAAATTTGAAGACGCTGTTTTTTAGTATTTGAAAGATCTGTTACACATAATGAAAGGATGTGCTGGCAATGATGCATGGTGTCAGAAGTTATTTTATGACAAATATCTTGGGTTTGCGTTGAAAATCGCCTTTCGGTATGTGCACTCTTATGAGAATGCAGCACTTGCAGCTAACGATGCTTTTATAAAGATGTTCAAAGGGTTTAAAAATTTTGAGATACGGGATCCGGAACACATTGAAGCCATGCTGATGGCGTGGATCAGGAGAATTGTCATTACCACCTCTATAGATTACATGCGGCGGGAAAGCCTTGTACCGGAACATGTTGTCATTTCTGAATCGGTTTGGAGCAAACCTGATAATCAAAAAACAGGCGAAAATAACCTGATGTACAAAGAACTGATGAGCCTGATAAAAAAATTGAGTCCTGCATACCGCGTGGTATTTAACCTGCATGTGATTGACGGCTATACGCACCAGGAGATAGCAAAGATTTTGGGTATTTCTGTCGGCACATCAAAATCCAACCTTGCCAAGGCAAAAGCTTTCCTGCAAAAATTCCTTGTCAGGGATAAAAATGGAAACGTATTATGTTTTACGTAAAAAACGACGATATGGAAGGATTGTTCCGTGAAGCAGCGGAAAATTATCAGTTAGATACAGATAAAGCTGCTGATTGGGACAGGATTCATGATGCTGTGCATGGCAATATGCCGGACGAAGATGAATCCAAAAAGCCGGACAAGCGGAAAAAACGTCGCTTTGCATTCTGGTGGCTTTTCTTAATCCCCCTGGGATGGGTTGCAAATTATGCCTGGGAAAATTTGCATGAAAGAAAAAATGCAGGCAGCGAGGTTAAGCAGGCAATAACTCAAGATAATTCCAACGATAAAAAAGATGCCGGTAGCAATTCAGCGGATAAAAACATTCCGGATGACCGGGCATCCGGCAAAGAGAACGCAAATGAACCAAATGATCAGCCAACATTGAAACAGTTGCCTCTTGCTGTTTCTGCTAAAACCGTTAAACAAAAATCTTTTATCTCTCCTCTTCAGAAAAATGAATTGATGCAGAGCAATATAAATACAATACTTTCAAATCCATCGGGAATTAAGCCGGATAAAATAACTGAAACCGGAAAACCTGCAAGTATTAATGCTGACGATTTAAATATTTCTCCCAATAACAGTCAACTGAATGACAAAGAAAATTTAATTACAGACAATAAATCCGCTATCAAAAATTTTAATGAACAGGATAATAATAAAACTATTGCAAAAAAAGATGACAACAGGAAGAAAAAGGAATCGTATTTCTATGCAGGAGCAGTTGTTGCTCCTGATATTAGTTTAATAAAATTTCAAAAAACATCTGCTGTCGGTTTAAGCGGAGGAATAACCATGGGCTATCGCATCAGCAAGCGGCTGAATATAGAAACAGGCCTTCTGTTGGCAAAAAAGAATTATTATACCGAAGGAGAATACTTTGACAAAACCAATGTGCCATACCTTAATTATGTTGATTTAAAAAGTGTGGAGGGGAATTGTAAAATGTTTGAAATACCGCTTAATTTGAGGTATAATTTCATTGTGAAGCAAAAAAGTACTTTGTATGCAACTACAGGCTTTTCATCCTACCTTATGAATAAAGAATTTTATACTTATTCTTATTTGTACAACGGTGTCTATGGCGAAAGAGGTTATACTTATAATCATTCTTCCAAAAACTGGTTTTCAATATTAAATCTTGGTGCAGGGTATGAAAGAAGCCTGGGCAAAAAGACTTTATTCAAAATAGAACCCTATTTCAAAATTCCGTTAGGTGGTGTGGGCATGGGAAAATTACCTATTTCAAGCGCAGGCATATATGTAGGATTTTCACGAAAACTAAAATAGGAGTGAAAAATTCAAAAAGCAGTTCCATGTGTTGAACGGATAATTTTTTCTGCAAGCCATTTGTTGCTTTTCATCAATTTAAGAAACAGGGAAGTACTAATATTGTTTCCAAAGAAACGCTGCACCGATCTGCCGATAAAAAGCCTTCGTTGAAATAGCTGCCGCCATTCATTCTTATACTTTGTTTCCATCTGTGTTGCTGAAATTTTTTTCTGCAGAAACAGGTGTATGTTTTCAAATGCAATCTTCGCAGCATACATCGCCATGCTCATGCCATTGCCGCATAGCGGAGCGATCATTCCTGCTGCATCCCCGATCATCAATATATGATTTTCTGACTGACTTTTCTGACTGAAGCTGATTTGTGAAATAACGAGCGGGTCTTTGTATAAAAATTCAGCATTCGAAAATATTTCTTTAAGCCGTGGATTTTTCCAAAGCATCTGTTGTTCCATTTGCTGGATTGAATTTTCATTCGATTGTAAATTTTCGGCAGTAGTGAGATAACATAAACAACATTTTTCGTCTTCAATTTTTGAGATGCCGCAATAGCCGTTTTTAAAATTATGCAATGCAATTAAATTTTCCGGATGTGCATACCTGATATGATATTTTACACCAATATAGTTATTCAGCTTTGCAGGTTTTGTTAATATAAATTCCCTTTGCCACTTCACGTCAATATTGCTGCGCTTCCCATAAGCAGCGGCAGCAACTGATGCCTGATAGTTTTCTTTTGTTGTGTGAATAATAAATTTGTCTTTCTCAAAAATCATGTCCAGCACTTTTGTTTGTGCAACCAGCTCTACTTGTTTTGATTTTGCAATCTGATATAATGCATTATCCAATGTAAACCTGCTGATACCAAAACCGCCCAATGATAAATCAAAGGCATACAATCTTCCTTTTGCATCAGATAACTGCAGCGTGTTGATTACAGGTAAGTTCATTTCATGCAGTGGCAATCCCAATCTTCTGATAAAATCATAACTCTCCATACTTACATATTCACCGCATACTTTGTGAAATGGATATTGTTCTTTTTCTATGAGTAAAACCTGATAGCCTGCATCGGCACAAAGTATAGACAGCGTTAATCCTGCTGGTCCGCCGCCGGCAATTACCACATCATATCGGTTTTTATTATTCATTACTGGATACAATCAAATACCGGAATGCCCATTGCCACTGAATTGTATAATTATTTACACCGGCTTTATTTAAAATATCTTTCCATTCATTATTTTTAAATCCTCTCACCACACTTAATGGCGCATCATTTTTTACAAGGTAAGATGATGAAAAAATTTTTGTGAGTATGCTGATGGAGTGGTATGCCATCCGGTTCCTTTGAAGATCATTAATAAAAAACCCAACCCTGCAATTTTTTTTCATCCATTGAAGTTGTCCGATCAACTCGCTTTCTGTAAAATGATGGCAAAACAAGCTTGAGAAAATTATATCAGGCTTTGTTTCAAAAAGTACTTCTTTATAATCTTTTATAATCCATTGAGTATTGTTTCGCAGCCTTTTATGCTGTTTCGCAAATTCAATACATTCTTTTTTTTTATCAATTCCAATACAATTCACTGAATGATTATTTTTGGCACACCAGTCAATGATTGCGGCAAGATTATCGCCGCCACCACAGCCGATTTCACAAATGGATACCTGTTTTTTATTTGTGATGAGCTGACGTAAGCCATTCAGCGTTGCACGATGGCCGCCCAGCCATTTGTTGATATATTCCAACTCCTGCATATTCCGCCTGATATCTTCAAAAGGAACATCGTCATAGTCTAATAATTCTTTTTTGTATGAACGCTGTGCAAGATTCATCTTTTGGCTGCAATAAAAGTTTCCATTGTCAAACCGGGCCCAAACGCAACACCAAAAATATTTGAAGATGGCTGCAGATTTTGCATCATTTCTTTCAGTACAAACAAAATAGTGGATGAAGACATGTTTCCATACTGTTGCAGGATTTTTTTGGAAAAGCAAAGATCATCATTCTCCAGGCCTAATTGCTGCTGAATCACCTGTAATATTTTTTTGCCACCCGGATGAATGCACCAGTGTGTAATATCTTTTATATCTATTTGATGATGCTGTAATGCATTTTGCACATAAGCTGCAATATCTTCTTCTATCAACTGCGGCACATAACTGGTTAACGTCATTAAAAACCCCTTACTGCTCAGCTCCCACGCCATATCATTTTTACCCTTAAATGCAAACTGCGAATAAAAACCTTTTAGTGAAATGGCTTTCGGTGATTGTATAGTGTTTGATACCAAAACTGCAGCACTTCCGTCTGCAAACAACAGACTGCTTGTTGCATTATCCGGTGTATATTCTTTTTGAAAATGCAGTGTACACAATTCTGTAGAAACGATTATTACATTTGCTGCTGCCTCGCCCCCGCAGATCAGCTTAGCCATTTTAAGCGCATGCACAGCAGCATAACATCCCATAAAATTTACCGATGTCCTGAAAATATTTACCGGCAGTTGCATTGCTTCCGCAATCTGCAGATCAAGCCCGGGTGCGCTCATCCCCGTGCAACTCACCGTAATAAGGTGTGTGATTTTTTTTGTTTCAATTATTCCCTCTATACATTTTTTGATAGCATTTACTGATAAAGGCATCGCTTCACGGTTATATATTTTCATGCGCTGTTCCAGTGATGGAAATACTGTTTCCATTTTGGGTGGAATAAAATTCCATTCCTTTTCCGGTAAACTATAATCATCAATCACTGAATACCTTGTTTGAATACCGCTGTGACGATAAAGAAAAGCGAGTTTGCGTTTTTCGGTTTCATCAAGATTGTACACTTTCGCCATGAATTCAAGAACATCCTCCTGCCTGTGACAAAATTCCGGCGTCGCAGTTCCTATGGAAATAATTTCAGCCAATTTGCTTTAATATTATTATGGTAATAAAGGCAAGATTTGTACAGGTGGCTGCAAGCCAGTTCATACGCATGGTGTGTTTAAAATCTGCAAGACTCTCATCTTTCCATACCAGTAAAAACCATTTTAAAAAATAAACAATAACAGGCACAAAAAATATTTGCAAAATGATAAACAATAACAATTGCTGATGTGCTTTATAATAAAAAAACAACAAGACAAACGCAACAGCATACATCACGGCGCAGAAAACAAAAGTTCCCCTTTTCCCTAACAGCATACTGATGGTTTGCACACCATCTTTCTCATCTTCTCTATACTGGTACACCTGTGTGATTGGATAGAACCCACCAATCAGGAAGGAGGCAGCAACGATACCCTGCCAGGGAACAGTTGCAGGAATATCCTTAGTGGCTGCATAGTAGGCCATGCAAAAAATTAAACCACCCTGGTTAAGAATTACGGTAAGATAACCTGCAACCGGAAATCTTTTTAAGCGCACTCCTCTGTAGCTGTAAAGTCGCGAGCAAACAATATAAAAGAAAAAAGAGAAGGCAAAAAAAGGCGAAATAAAAAAAGACAAAACAATTCCTGAAACATCCAGTACAACTGTTGCAAGAAATAATTGACGTGTGGGCTGCATCGGATTCTGCAATCCGCCAACTGCTGTCCTGTCTCTGTCCATATAACTGTTATAGCCGTTGCTTGACGGGTACAATAATAAATGTATCAACAAAAATACCGCCACTGTGCTGCCAGGTTTTATATTTTCAACAAAACTTAACGCGAACCAAAATACAGGCATCAGGAAGAACGAGAAATGAAATCTCAATAATTGTATGGTCGAACGCTGCAGCAGAAACTTTTATTTAAAGATAATATACTTGCTGCTGTGAAGGTCATTCACAAAGCAACTATTCTTCCGGCGAACTTTCAGGCGGCAGGGTTTTGTCATTGTATAAAACTATTTTTTGGGGTACAGGGTTGCTTTTATTTTTTAAAGAATGCTGAATACGGATTTTATACTTTTTTTTTCATAGGGTTCACAATATATTCGGAAACTCACAACATACTGGGAAAAAACTCAGAAGATATTTTACGAATTGTTAAAACCGGAAAATTCCCGTAATGCAGTACTGAAAGGCATTTCAGGGTATTCATCTTCTTTAATGAAAATGAGTTTATATGATGTATCGAATGAAATTGGCAAAAGAGTAATCCCGATATTTGAAAAAGATGCAGAAATAAGTGCCGGGTGAAGTTATTAACGATTGATGAAAGAAAAGCACAATTAATATTGATAGCTGACTGTTTCAGCTTTTGAAAATTTTTGACGAATGAAGCACTGCATCATTGATGCATTTTTTCACCTGCTTCAGTGACAGCGGCTTTAAAAGTTTTGGGGGATCAACATTTTCATCAACGTCTTCGAAATAATTAATGGCTTTAAGCGGGATTAGCGGGTTTACGGTTGGATATTTTTTTTCAAAAACCCCCAGCATATCATTCACTGAAAATATTCCAGCAGATAATATACATCAATATAATCCTTCAGCCGCTGACCGCTGCTGCTGATAACATTCAGCCTCATGGCAGCAACATCTTCTTTCGAAAGATAAGTGATTCCATCTTCAGAGATGGGCGGATTGATATAACTGTAAGAATGGGTGATAAAGTCAACTTTGATATTATTTACATGAGTCAATAGTGTTTTTGTGCCCGCATAATCAATTCTTAAGGTAAAATGTATTTTCAAAACGTCAGATAGGTTTTCAGCTATGAAGCTCTCTTTATTGAACAGATCAATATCTATGGAATTCATGTGTCCCAATTGCAAAGCCAGCGCAGTACCGCCGACAAGATGAAAGCCTTCCAGTTCAGGCAGAGCCTGTAACTGCTGAACAAGCACGAAAGTTTCAGGTGCAATTATATCCGGATTTTTATGCAGCATGCAGCAGGTCTGAATTAATAAAGAAGCGGGTAAAGTCTTTGTCCCTTTTATCTAATTGCTTTGACCATTCAACGGTGGCAAGAATCTTTTCCGGTCCATAGAAGCGGTATATCTCCCGCCATTCGTGCAAGTCACCCCGCTGGATCACTCTTTCAATCACAATTTTCCAGGAACGATCCCAGTGAAAGGTCGAAAGATCATATTCCCAAAGTAAATGTGAACCTATATCTGGCTTGTCCTGCATAATGAAAATATTCTTTCAAATTTACAATAAATGAGGAAGAGAAACATTGATTTTGTCATTGAAGAGGGCAGAAAATATGAAAATTATTTTTAAAATTTTCTGTATCTATCTGTCGGGTTTTTTAAAAGGCCTTTTAGATTAAGGCCAGAAAAATTTCCGCATTCATTTTTCCTCAAGCCCGAATTCTCTTTTCATATAAATAACAAATTTGTTTAAGCTGTAATGCAATTTAGTATTTACCGTATTTTTTATAACCGCTTTCAGATAAACTGCTGTGTAGTGTTTGAGCATGGCAGCAAAAAAAGCGGGAAAATAATTTTTGTCATCCTCCGGATCATTTTTCCCTATCCCCCAATAATAACTTTCCCTCTTTTCTATGATGGCTTTCAACAAGCGTGCTTTATCTGAAAGAACCATCTGTTCAAAATGCTGAAGTATGATCCTGTGTGGTGTATATTCGTCAATGTATTCTATCATCTTCATATATTTTTTTTCATAAGCCAGTAGCTTAAAGCAAAATTCTGTTGCCTCAATAATGTTGTTACGGGAAGCATTTCTTGCCTTTGATAATATTTTTGTGCGCCACTTTTTCTTTTCTTCATCGCCCTGCATCTTTGTATAGATATGGATGAAATCATCAAAATCATAAGTATGGGGAAAAAGTTCGACAAGCACATTTGCAAGCTTCGGTTCATCTTTTTGACGGGAATAAATTTCTTTCAGCAACCTGAGGTAAGGTATATTATATTCTTCCCTGAAATTCTGTGCTATCTGTTGCCTGCTATATTTTTCTGCAAGATCAATGTGATTGAATTGAATTAGCAGTCTGATGAGTTTTGTATTAAAGTCATTATCATAGCGGATGGGTTGAAAGAGGTGGCAGTATTCTGAAGACAATTTATATTCCTGAACAAGTTCAAAAATGATTTTGGTGTATTGAGCGCCGTTAAGAATATTATCGGCATTGCTTTTCTTGTATTGCACAGCCAGAAGTTCAACCAGTTTTTTTCTCCTTTCCTCATTGCTGAAACTGACCAGGTTTTTCAGGTGAAGCAGGTAATGCATCCTGATTTTATCAAAACCATCGGGAATATATTTTATATAATAACCTGTTGCCGTTGCCCATGTTTCTTCTGCATAAATATTATTGAGATATTCAACACTCTGCTGTAATAGACCTTCAATATATTTGGGGATTTTGTTGCTGTTGATATTAATCTTCAACTGAAACAGGCAGCAGGTTTCAGTCACTGCGTGAAAATTAAGAAATGAATTTTCATCCGCGATATTTGCAAGGTAATTTTGAACAACAGGCGCATGGATCTCTGTCCACAATTCAATCAATTTCTTCGATTGGGTAGGATCAATATTCTTTTTGTTTTTTACAATGGCTTTAATGGCTTCAGTAGTGAGTTTTACAACTTCTTCAGTAGTGTACTCATGATTTTTTGCGGAGAAATAATGGATGAAAGCAAGTTCAATATCTTTATTTTTTGCAAGCAAATCTCTTACCCATTCTTTCAGTTCAGTTAAACCTGTTTCTTCGAGCAGTGTTTCACTCTCACTGATTTTTTTCTTCGGCTTAATGAAATGTTTCAGTTTTTTTCCGGTGGAAATATGGGTTAAAAGAGATGCCTTATGAATGCAAAAAATATTTCCGTTTTTGCAGTCGCAGGTGTGTTCAGTTACTTCCCCGTCGGAAGATATGGTGAGTGAGACATCAAAACTTTCATCACCTTCATCTACATAAGATACAAAATGCCCCTTTTCCGTTTCATCACATTCCCTTACCTTATTTTTCTCAGACTGTTTTAGCAGCTCTTTTGACAAAATTGTTTTAAAATGTTTAAGAGAAATTTCCATAGTTTTTTTCTTTTTTTTCTGCCGTTGCATCCCTGATATATCGGTTGTTTTGCGTGTTGCGATATACCCTTACTTTTCAGGCCTGTAAATTAATTTCTTTCGTCAGCTATGCGACTTAAAGTTTCGCAAATTTATCTTCCCTTTGAAAAATAATTTACCTTATGCTTATAAAAAATAAAACAGAATTAAACAATGAAGCTGAAAAGCTCCTGAGCCTTAACCTGCAAAGCGGGATTTGGGATGCGCCTGCCGAATGGCTCGAAACAAACGGGCTTGGCGGATGGAGCGGCGCTTCTGTTACCGGGTGCAATACACGCCGCTATCATGGGCTGCTTGTGGCTGCAACAAGGCCTCCTGCAGAAAGAATGAACCTTCTTTCCAAATTGGATGAAACAATTATTGTGAAGGATAAAAAATATGAATTAGGGGTTAATCAATATGAAGAAAATACCATTCACCCGAATGGTTACCAATACCTGCAAAGCTTTGCAAAAGATTTGTTTCCTGAATGGGTATATGAAGTTGAGGGCATTCAGTTGAAAAAAACTATCGCAATGGTCCATGATGAAAATACAACCATTATAATCTATGATATATTAAAAGCCAATACGCCATTTACGCTCGAATTGTTACCGCTTATTTCAGCCAGGGGTTATCACTCGTTACAACATTCGTACAACAATATATGGCGGGATGTGCAATTTGAAAATGGTATTTTCCGTAACAGACCGTTTGAATCTGCACCAAATATTTTTATTTCAGTTCCGGGCTCTCATTATGAACATCATCCTTCCTGGTTTTATAAATTTAATTATGCGGTTGAAATATATCGCGGACAGGATTTTGAAGAAGATTTGTTTAATCACGGAACAATAAGTACGGAGTTGAAAGAAGGCGATTCAATTGGCATCATTATATCAACAGAAAACCCTTTGGGAAGAGATGCGTTACAATTAGTTCAAAAAGAAAAAGCAAGGAGGCAATCTTTAATACATCAATTAGACAATGAAACAATTCAGCAATTAACATTAGCCGCAGACCAGTTTATTGTAAAGCGTGGCAAAGATTTGAAAACGGTGATTGCAGGCTATCACTGGTTTACAGACTGGGGGAGAGATACAATGATTTCTTTGCCAGGTTTGTGTTTATCAACAGAACGTTATGAGGTGCAAAAAAAATCTTATCTGTATTTGCGAAGAATGTAAGCATGGGAATGCTGCCGAATCGTTTCCGGGATAATGATGAACCTCCCGAATATAATAATGCGGATGGCACACTTTGGTACTTCATTGCGATCTATAAATATTTGCAACATACAAATGATGTGGAATTTGTATTGAATGAATTGTTGCCGGTGCTGAAAGATATTATTGACTGGCATTTCAAAGGAACACGCTACAATATTCACGCCGATGATGATGGATTATTATATGCAGGAGAAATTGGTCAGCAACTTACATGGATGGATGCAAGAATTGACACATGGGTGGTAACACCACGTATGGGTAAGCCGGTGGAGATACAGGCTTTATGGTACAATGCGCTTAATATATTTGCTGAGTTGCTTGCGTTAAATGAACAGGGCAACGATGCTGCAATAGTCAGAATAAGTGCAGAAAAAACAAGGGAAAGTTTTCTCGAAAAATTCTGGTATGCAGAAGGGAATTATTTGTATGATGTGATTGATGAAAACGGTAATCCGGATATCTCACTAAGACCAAATCAATTGTTTGCCATCAGCCTGCCTTTTGTATTGATTGAGAATGAACATGCAAAAGCTGTGTTGCAGGTAATTGAGGAACAATTATACACGCCTGTCGGGTTAAGAAGCTTGCCAAAAAGTGATGTGCGTTACGTACCCGTGTATGGCGGCGATGCACCCCATAGGGATTCATCTTATCATCAAGGTACTGTGTGGAGTTGGCTGCTCGGCGCTTATGCGGATGCGATGCTAAAAGTGAATGGTGAAAGGTCAAAGGTGCAAGCTGTAATTGATAATTTCAAATATCATCTGAATGAAGGATGCATCGGCAGTGTGTCAGAAATTTTTGATGCAGATCCTCCGCATCATGCGAGAGGTTGTGCAGCACAGGCGTGGGGTGTGGCAGAAGTGCTGAGGGTGATGAAGGAATACGAGTTAACATAGGGTTATTGAAGATTGGATGTTCAGCGGCGCTCTTGTTTTACGGACGCCGTATTTTTTTTCTTTTGGTCATGTAATGATTTTTATACAAGGATAAAAATTTTGAAGAGATAGTTCATCAGCATGAGCATGACAGCCGGAGATGCACTCGATGATTTTTTAACTATGCGTTTATTCCCCATTTATTTTTTTCAGCAATTGTTCGGACAAGTCGCTGTTTAATGGTTTTAGTTTTTCATAAGCATCAAGCGCATCATCTTTTCGATCCCTTGCCAGGTAACAAAGCCCCATATAATAGTATCCGAGGGTTGATTTACTGTCCAGTAGAACTGCCTTTTGCAGTTGTATCAAAGCTATGTCATACTTCTCCTCCATATAATAAGCATAGGCCAACTCTTCCCGGTTTGAAGAAGCATCCGGCTTATATAAAATTGCTTTTTCCAATATGGATGCGGCTTTGCCATACTCATTTTTGTCATTGTAGCACCATCCTAATTTATAGAGACACTCTTTTGAATTTTCCTCATCGTTCTGTATTGCAAGCTCATAATATTGTATAGCCTTATCGTATTCTTTTGTATTCTCATAATACACATCACCTAATTCTCTGAAAGCTCTGCCATAATCTGCTTTATATGCTATCGCTTTATTGTATGCAGCTATCGCTTCGTCATTTTTTTTAAGTGCATAATTGGCATAACCTGTTTCAACATATTTTTTTGCGTTATCATCGGCTGTATCGGGCACATACTGTTCCAGGTATTCAAGGGCGTCTTCATATTTTCCCAACTCATTCAGACACCAGCCCGCCTTGTAGTAATATTCATTATCAGGATATTCATCGCCATCAAGGTATTCAGTAAAATTCTCTGAAGCATGTTCATAATCTTTCAGGTCGTAATAAATATCACCAAGGCTCTTGTAAGCGGAATAATATTGCGGGTTAAGCTCAATGGTCTTTTTATAATTCAGAATTGCATCATCCGTTTCACCGAGGTTATCAAAGGCGTACGCTGTTTCAAAATATATTTTTGATGTGGGACTTTTTATCTTTTTTACTTTCTGCAGGTATGCAAGTCCGTCCTTATATTGCTCCAGTTTATTGCAACATGCGCCGGCTTCGTACAATGCATCTGCATATTCCGGTTTTTTCTGTATCGCTGCTTTGAATGCTTTCAGCGCATCTTTATACTTTTGCTCTTTTTTTAAATTCAACCCATCTCTGTAAAATTCAGTCGCAGTTTTTGCAGGTTGGGCAACCGCAGCAGTCATTATAAAAAAAATGAACCCTCCCATTAATATATACCTGAACATCTTCAAAAAAAAATATTTTACGAAAATTATTTTATTCAGCAGCAGATGCAAAACGCATAAAGCTCACACATATTTGTTTTCAATGCAAAAAATAAAAATTCAGCCGTTTTCATTTTTTTTGTTTTTTGCAATTTCACTGATTGCTTTTACCAAAGTATCAAGGTCCTGCAAAGTAGTATATACATGCGGAGTTACACGCACACAACTGATGTTTTCCCAAACTATTCCCACAGTTTGAATTTTATATTTATTGAAAAGCAGGCTTTCAAAATCCGCGGGTGTAATTCCGTCAATACTCACCCCGCAAATGGCACAGGAATATTCAGTTTTAAGGGAAGTATGGAGTTTCACACCGGGAATATCTTTTACTTTTTCTGCCCAGTAATTTTTCAGGTAACGGATGCGTGCTTCTTTTCTTTTTGCCCCGATGGCATTGTGAAAATTCAATGCTTCGCCGATGCCCTGCTCAATCGGAAAGCTGCGAGTGCCAAGTGTTTCAAACTTCCTGATGTCTGTGCTGTGTGGTTTGTCGTTGCATAGCAATGGCCATATTTTTTCAATCTTTTCTTTTTTTATCCATAACATACCGCTGCCGATAGGTGCGCTTAAAAACTTGTGAAGACTCGTTCCAAAATAATCACATGCGAGATCAGGGATTTTAAAATCGAGCAGCCCGAAAGAATGAGCGCTGTCACATAATACTTCAATGCCTTTTGCGTGCGCCATCTGCGAAATTTTTTTCACCGGCATGATCTGCCCTACCCAATTGATGATGTGAGTAATGTGTATAAGCTTTGTGCTTGGCGTAATTGCTTTTTCATAAATGCTTACAATTTCTTCATCATTTTCTATCGGGAAATCAAAATTCAGTTGTGTATAAATAATGCCATCTCTCAGAGCACGCTGCCGCCATGCCTGTATCATATTGGGATAATCCTGTTTCGTCCCGATCACTTCATTACCTGCTTTCAGATCAAGGCCATAAATAACGGTGTTTAACGCTTCTGTGGCATTCCGGTTGATGGCAATTTCCTCTGCATCGCATCCGGCAAGTTGCGCTAATTTTTGACGTAATGGTTCACGACCCTGGTCAAGGATGCGCCACATAAAATAAGAAGGCCCTTCATTACTCAATTTATTGAATTGCTCGACTGCTTCCTGCACTATACGGGGAGACGGGCTGACACCACCATTATTCAGGTTGATGATGTTTGGATTTACCGTGTATGCCTGTTGAATTACAGACCAGTAATCTTCATCGCCTGCCACTTCATCAGGGGAAAGGCCGAGAATGGTTTTGTTGGCTGTTTCAATATTTCTTGCAAGGAGTTTATTGAATAAGCTTCCTGCGGAAAATGCACCGGCGGTAAGCGCAAGCTGCTTGAAAAATTTTCTTCTGTTACTCATGGACAAAAATGATTGAGAAAGGTATAAATTTTTTTGAAGTTATTTGAATGTATCTTTGTGTTGAGTATTTGTAATGAAAAAATTGTTGCTGATATTTATTTTTACTGTACAGTTTGCAGTTTGCAGTTTGCAGTTTGCGAATGCACAATGTTCCATCTGCACTAAAACGGCGTCACAGTTAGGGGAAAAGCCCGCCAAAGGTTTAAATGCCGGAATAATATACCTGATGCTTGCTCCATTTGCAGTTGCCACTTTTATCGGTTTTCGCTGGTGGCAAAAAGAAAAACATAATATACATAACAGCAGCAATGACATGTGAAATTTAATGCCGGTTTTTTTTTGCACTCCATGCACTTTTTCATTTATATATAGCTTTGCCTGAATGAAAAAGATACTGGTAATACAAACCGCTTTTATTGGTGATGCAGTGCTCGCAACGGGTATTATCGAAAAACTTCATTATTTTTTTCCGGAGACAGCCATTGATCTCCTTGTAAGAAAAGGCAATGAACAATTATTTATTGATCATCCCTTCCTCAATGAAGTACTTACCTGGGATAAAAAAATAAAAAAATACCGCCATCTTTTGCAACTGCTGAAAATAATCCGCAGCCGCAGGTATGATAAAGCGATCAATATTCAGCGATATGCTGCAAGCGGCTTTCTTACTGCATTTTCAAAAGCGGGGGAAACCATCGGGTTTGACAAAAATCCTTTCAGTTTTTTGTTTGATAAAAAAATCTCTCATCGTTTTGGGAATAATGACAATGCTGTACATGAGATACAACGCAATAATGAATTGATACGGGAATTAACCGATCATGTTCCGATGAAACCAAAATTGTACCCATCCATCCATGATTTTGAAAAAGTAAAACCCTATAAGCATGTGCCTTATATCTGTATTTCGCCTGCTTCTGTGTGGTTCACCAAACAATACCCCGGGGAAAAATGGATAAGTTTTATAAATAATATTCCTGAACCCTTCAAC
>JAHEZC010000004.1 GCA_023251275.1 Parafilimonas sp.
AATTAATAGGTCAGGTCAGGTAAAAACCGTGGTAAACAAAAAGCCCCGACAAACTTGTCGAGGCTTATGAATATGATAATTCATTACTGGCAATGCCATTACAAGCCCCGACCGGAGTTTGAATGCCACCACCAACGAATATTTATAATTGCTTTCTTCATTACACTGCGAATTTGAAACAGAAAATTGAATTGGACAAAAATATTTTCAGAATAAATGATCAAAAGACATAACAAATAGTATCTTAATGCGCTGTTTATCCTTCAATCAACTAATTCGTAAACAATCTGAAAACATTCTTACAATGTCCACCTTAACTACCAGCCAGGTTTCAAAACGACTGCTTTCACTGGATTTTCTTCGCGGCCTTATCATGGTATTACTGGCGCTTGAAAGCACCGGGTTATATGAGCATCTGTTTGAAGCAACTGACGGCACTATGGCACATGGGTTTTTTCAGCAGTTCTTTCATCATCCGTGGAATGGATTGCGCTTTTGGGATCTTGTACAGCCTGCATTTATGTTTATGGCCGGTGTATCCATGGCTCTTTCGCTGCACAGGCAGGAGGAGCAGGGAGTGAAATGGTCGTCATCATTCAAAAAGGTGCTGAAACGAAGTGGCTGGTTATTTTTCTGGGGAGTACTCGATTATGCTGTACGCCCTGGTGGTTTATCATTCGAACTGTGGGATGTGCTTACGCAATTATCTTTTACCACGCTTGTTGCCTTTCTCATTTTCCGGTGGAGTGCCAAAGCGCAAATACTGGTATGCATAGGATTACTGTTGCTGACAGAAATGCTGTACAGGTTTACACATGTGCCTGGTTTCGATCAACCATTTACTGACCAGCACAATTTTGGCAATTATATGGATCTTCTTTTAATGAACAAAATCAACGATGGCGGATGGGTAGCCATCAATTGCATTCCCACCGCAGTGCATACAATTGCCGGAGCAATGGTTGGGAAGTTATTATTGAGTGAAAAACAAAAAATAAAACCTCTTTTATTATGGGGCCTGATCTGCCTTATTCTTGGCTTTGGATTAGATTATGCCGGCATTACCCCAATTATTAAACGTATTGCCACTTCTTCATTTACGCTTGCCTCTTTAGGATGGTGTTTGTGGTTTTTGGCAGCATCTTACTGGTGGGTAGATATTCGTAACCATAAAAAAAATCTGAAATTCTTTTTGGTAATAGGGATGAACTCTATTTTTATTTACCTTTTTTTTGAAATTGTCGGTTCACGCTGGTTCAATGACTATATAAGCGCTATCAGCAATGGCCTAATGGAGATCATTCATATACCAGATATGCCGCGAAACATTATCTCTTCACTTTGCATATTTGCATTGGAATGGGGTATATGTTATTTTCTGTACAAGAAGAAGGTATTTCTGAAAGTATAGAAAAAGTTTTTGCATTTACCGCATAGTTTTATGATTGTGTTAGTTTGATTAAAATGCTATATTATGATAAAGATTTTTTACTGTACCTTATTGGTGTTCTTCAGTTTGCACCGTGTTTATGCACAAAATGAAAAAATCCTGCTATCTGATGACTTCAGCAGCAATAACAATAACTGGCTTACCTATACAGGTAATAAAGTAAGTTACCTGCTATATAACGGGAAATATATTATCGAAAGCAACGATTCGGTGGTTTATCGTGTTGGTGTGCCTGTTTCTCTGGATGCATCTAAAAGTTATTCAATTTCGGCTGCTGCTGTACATACAAGCGGAACAGACAACTACGGATATGGGTTATATTTTGGGGCAAAGGACCCAAATAATTGCTTCATTTTTAGCATAAGCGCAAATGGTTACTACCGCGCTGATGAGGACGTAAACGGAACCTATACAGAACTTGTAAAATGGACGGAAACAACTGCTATAAAAAAGGGTAATTATGCAGAAAATATATTAAAAATAAAAAAGGAAGGAAGAGAATGGAAATTCTTTGTAAATGATGAACTATTAACTTCCATTCCTGCACAGGAATTTAAAGGCACCCTCGTGGGCTTTTCAAAAGGAAATGCACAACGGATTGAATTTGATAATTTAAAAGTGATGCAATAATAAACAGGATTAATTTACAATACTCCCTTCGTACTCGGGAGATAATTACTCATTGGATCTCTCTTCACTGCCATGCGGATAGCTTTGGCAAATGCTTTAAAAATAGCTTCTATTTTGTGATGCTCGTTTTCCCCATTGCATTCAACATTCAGATTGCATTTTGCAGCATCGCTGAATGACTTGAAAAAATGAAAAAACATTTCTGTCGGCATCTCACCGATCTTTTCTCTTTTGAATTCCGTTTTCCATACAAGCCAGTTTCGCCCGCCGAAATCAATCAGTACTTTGGCATCCGCTTCATCCATCGGCAAAGCAAAACCATACCGTTCCATACCGCGTTTATCTGCAAGCGCTTTTGTAAATGCTTCGCCCAATGCAATACCCACATCTTCAATTGTGTGATGCTCGTCAATATGCAGATCGCCTTTTGCATCAATCAATAAATCCATTTTACCATGACGGGCAATTTGCTCCAGCATGTGATCAAAAAAGCCAAGGCCTGTATGAATATTCGCCTTACCATTACCGTCAATATTCAATTCAATATAAATTTGGGTTTCATTCGTATTGCGCTCATGTACCACTTTTCTTAACCCAAGTTTCAGGTATTCATAAATATCTTTCCAGTGAATAGTCTGTAGTGCAACACAGGTTTCCCATCCACCGGAAGGCGGCTCAAAGCTTCTTAATTCCTCTTCACCAAGTGAAGGATCATTCATCAGCCATATTGCTTTGCAACCGAGGTTACGTGCAAGCACTACATCAGTGATTCGGTCGCCGATTACATAAGAGTTTGCAATATCATATCCGGGATTATCCAGGTAAGCGGTTAACATGCCGGTATTGGGCTTTCGTGTAGGCGCATTGTCTTTAGGAAGCGTTCTGTCGAAATAAAAACCTGAGAAATGAATGCCTTCATTGTTAAGACTTTTCGCTACAAAATTTTGTATAGTCCAGAATGTTTCTTCTGGAAAAACTGACGTACCTAATCCATCCTGGTTACTCACCATCACTAATTCATAATCGAATTCGGCTGCAATTTTTGCCAGCCACTGAAACATGCCCGGATAAAATTCCAGCTTATCCCAACTGTCAATCTGGTAAGTTGGCGGCGCTTCTTTGATGAGTGTGCCATCACGATCTATGAAGAGAATGCGTTTCATTAAACTAATGGTGCAATTTGTTTAAAAATGCCTCCTTCCTTTGCTATCTTCCAATTCTCCAAAAGTTCCTCCTGGTGCATTTGTGCCCATTCAATAACCAATCCTAAAACCCTTGGAGGTAAATATCCATCATCAACGGATAATCCATTGATTAAAATTTCTGCCTGGTATTCAGCATATTTTGCGTGAAAATGTGGTGGATTATGATCTTTGAAGTAGAAATAAATTACAATTCCAAAGAAACGGCTAACTGAAGGCATATTTATTTTGTTGTGACATTTCTTTATACTGCTCCCATGTAATACCTTTTATATGCAGATAACAATTAAGTGAATCAATTTCAAGGTAATCATCCCATGCTATCGCATCGTTCTCGGGATTAATAAATACCCGATTAAAATAATCACCGTCATCCCATGCTTTAAAAACACCTTTTCCTGCAACGTCACTTAAATCATAGATACCTTCAGTTCCATCATTGAATGAAACAAAAATTTTATACTTCTCCAATGCTTTTACGGATATGACTTTAATTCTCATAAAGTAAAATTACAGTTACTTTTAAAAATGAGAGCCTCAAATAAATTACCGTATCTATAAGAGACGATCACAACAATAGTTACTATATCACTCCTCCACAAAATTACTTTATTGTTGCCCGCACTCCTTTCACTTCAGCAGGCGTGACAGCACTTGCTTTATTGCCGAAACTATTTCTTATATAAGTAAGCACGTCTGCAATCTCATTGTCTTTTAGATAATCCTGCGCTGCCATATTATTGGAATAATACTTGCCATCAATCAGCACATTTTCAGTTGAACCTTTAAGTACCCAGTTGATAAGTTTTTTCTTATCACCGGTTACATACGATGTTTTGATGAGTGGCGGATTGAGTTTCGGCACGCCTCCCCCATCTTTCTGATGACAGGTAAGACAATATTGCTCATAAACTTTCTCACCTCTTGCCTTGCTTGCCTGCAATTGAGATGATTGCTGAGCAAAAAGATAAATGCACGATACAATAAGCGCAAAAATGATGATTGGTTTTTTCATTAGTAAAAATTACCTGCCTGTGTATATAATGCGATAAATAGTTCCCTTCACATCATCCGAGACATACAGCGAACCATCTGGACCTTGTGCAAGTCCGCACGGGCGATGCTTTGCATCATTGGTACTTTGAATAACATCGGTGCCCGCAAAACCATCAGCAAAAATTTCCCAGTCGCCGTTGGGCTTTCCACCTTTAAAAGGAACAAATGCAACAAGGAAACCTTTCTGCGGTTCAGGCGCACGGTTCCACGAACCATGAAATGCGATAAATGCTCCATGCTTATATCTTTCAGGAAACATATTGCCTGTGTAAAACAATAAACCATTTGGCGCCATGTGTCCCGGAAATGCAACAACAGGATCAATCGCATCTTCGCCCCCTGTCTTTTTTCCATCACCACCATATTCTGGAGCTAAAATTTTTTTGTGCTGAATTTCATCGTAATAAATGTATGGCCATCCGCAGTTTGCACCCTGCTTTAATTCATACATACATTCAGCGGGCAATTCAGCGCTCTGCTTTGAATCGTACAGGTCTGGAAATAAATCGTGTAACTGATCTCTTCCATGCTGCATAACAAATAAAGTATTGTTATCTGTATTCCAATCAAGCCCGACTACATTCCTCAGTCCTGTGGCATAGCGGATGCCAACACCATAAGTTTGATTCAGTTTATCAGCTTTGAACTCCCAGATACCTCCCGCAGAATCAAGAATGGGGCAGGGCATTCTGCCGGAAGAACCTTTTGTTCTGTCTTTTTCCTGGCAGGAATTGGAATAAGCGCCGATGTTTACATATATATTTCCATTATCATCGAGTACAATGGATTTTGATTCATGCTGATGGCGATCAATCAACCCGGTAACAATTTTTTCAGAATTATCCTGGTTAATCACTTCTCCTTTTTCATTCAGTTTATACCGGAAAATTTCTGTATTGGATGAAGCATACAGGTAACCATTTTTAATGTAAATTCCCGTGCCGATAAAATTTCCGAAACCTTTCATTTGCTCAGCTTTTCCATCACCATTTGCATCATGGAGCCAATAAATGCCTTTCCCATTTTTCAGATCGGAAAGCTTTACATAAATATCACCCTCCTTTGTAACAGCAAGATGTCGGGCTTCTCCCAAACCTTCTGCTGCTTTTAAAGCGCCAAATCCCTGTGGAAGCTTCAGACCAGCATTATCCTTATCCGGCATTATACCTGAATATGTATTTTCAGTTTGCGTTGTGTCTTTGTTTTTATTTGCACACGAGGGAATAGAAAAAACAATTACTGAAACCACTAAGAGGAAAAGTGTTTTTTTCATGACAATCTTTTTTAAATGAATAATCGCTTTATAAAAAATGAATTTGAATAACCAACTGCAATTTGAAAAAATAATTATGAACCAGGCAAAATTGCTGTTATCAACAGTCGTTGCGTCGCACTCTTGTACATTCTGCCCGCTATTCAACATTGGTGCAACCTGCAACACTCTTTATAAACAACCTCAATCTCAAATATCAGACAACCATTAAATGTTACATCAGCTTAAACCAACCGCAAAATAAATTCTTTCTATTAAGATTTATTGAGTTTTAACCAATCATAAAATGCATCCACCAACTCAGTATTTTCTTTTTCTGTGCCTACAGTAATACGCAGACAGTCATCACATAGTTTTACATTACTCCTGTCCCTCACCACAATTCCTTTTGTCAGCAAAAATTCGTACAGTTTTCGTGCCTCTTTGATTTTCACAAGCAGAAAATTAGATTCAGATGGATAAACTTTTTCGACTGACTGAATATTCATCAAAACCTCGGCAAGTGCATTCCGCATATTCACCAATTCAATCGTCATATTATTTACCCAATCAATTTCATCAAATGCTTTTAAAGCAAGTTCCTGCGTTGCCTGGCTGATATTATAAGGTGGTTTTATTTTGTTAAGCAAGGCGATAATTTCTTCGGAAGCAAATAAGATTCCCAACCGCAATCCCGCTAATCCCCATGCTTTGCTGAAGGTATGCATCACCACAAGATTGGGATATTCCGGCAGTTCCTGCAAAAAAGATCGTTGCTTTGAAAAATTGATATAAGCTTCATCAATTACTACAATACCATTGAAATTGTTCAATATCATTTCCACATCGTCGCGATGAAATGAATTGCCCGTGGGGTTATTAGGTGAACAGACCCAGATAAGCTTTGTATTCTCATCAACAAGATTTTCAAGATGAATTAAATCAAGTTGGAAATTATCAAGCAAGGGCGCTTTACGCACTTCCACATCATTGATGTGCGCACTTACTTCATACATGCCGTAAGTAGGCGGACAAATAATGGTATTGTCTCTCCCGGGATTGCAAAAGCAGCGGAATAATAAATCAATACATTCATCGCTTCCATTTCCCAAAAAAATATTTTCAGCAGGAAAGCCTTTTATTTTGCTGACAGCTTCTTTAAGTTCATGCTGGTATGGATCGGGATAACGGTTATACTTCGATGGCAATGGCGAGCCCAAACTATTTTCATTGGCATCAAGAAAAATATTTGCTTCTCCTGAAAATTCATCTCTTGCAGAAGAGTAAGGAACAAGGTTTTTAATATTGTCCCTGACCAATGTATCTAAATTAAAATTCATGATTTCCGCTGCAGATATTTAATTGTGTTTGGTTGGTTTTGAAATATCTTTTTCGTAAACCGTCAGACGTCAAACCTGAAATGTGAAATTGTATAATTTTTTTATGACTATCCGCCTAATCCGTGTTATCCGTGTTCTTTTTTACCAAATAACGGATAGTCATCTAATTTTTTATTCACCCATTCTCACTTTTACTGCATTTGCATGAGCATGCAACCCCTCTGCTTCGGCCATTGTAACTACCGCATCTGAAATCTCGTGCAATCCTTCCTGTGTAAGCTTTTGATAAGTTATTTTTTTTACAAAACTATCTATACTCACACCACTGTATGATTTTGCAAAGCCATTTGTGGGCAAAACATGATTGGTGCCGCTTGCATAATCACCCACACTTTCAGGAGAATAATTACCGAGAAAAACGGAACCTGCATTGCTGATCTTTGATGCAATGACCTCATCATCGTTGCACGAAATAATTAAATGCTCAGGTGCATATTCATTTACTAAATCAATTGCTTCGCTAATAGTTTTTACCAAAATAATTTTACTATTCTCCAATGCTTTTGCTGCAGTTTCTTTGCGGGGAAGTTTATCCAATTGCCTGCTTACTTCAGCAATTACATTTTCAACAATTATAGCAGAAGTGCAAACCAGCATTACCTGGCTATCTGGTCCATGCTCTGCCTGTGACAAAAGATCTGCAGCAATGAAGGAAGCATTCGCTGTTTCATCGGCAAGCACACAAACTTCGCTGGGGCCGGCAGGCATATCTATCGCGATGCCGTCCTGTTGCACTATTTGTTTGGCACAGGTCACGTATTGATTACCGGGTCCAAAAACTTTATACACTTTAGGAATTGTTGCTGTGCCATAAGCCATGGCGGCAATAGCCTGTACGCCGCCTACTTTAAATATTTGGGTAATGCCGGCGAGTTGAGCGGCAAATAAAATCGCAGGATGCAATTTTCCATTTTTTCCGGGTGGCGAACATAAAATAATTTCTTTGCAGCCTGCAATTTGTGCTGGAATACCAAGCATTAAAATCGTTGAAAATAGCGGGGCAGTGCCTCCGGGAATATACAGACCCACTTTTTGAATCGCCACATTTTTCTGCCAGCAAGAAATACCCGGCATCGTTTCGATAGTCCCAGGCTTATTTAATTGATGCTGATGGAATGTCCTGATATTTTTCGCAGCAGTTTGTATCGCTTTTTTTAATTTTTCAGGCATTAATGCCGATGCATTTTTAATTTCTTCATCATTGACAGAAAAATCATCCAGTTCTGCCCCATCAAACTGTTTTGTAAATTTTCTAACAGCCATGTCTCCTTCCTGCTTTACTTCATCCAAAATAAGCTTTACCTGCAGGTATAAAGCAGATGAATCAATAACAGGTCTTTCAACTATTTCCTGCCATTTATCCTTTCCCGGATAATGATACAATTTCATTTTAAATTATTTTTTACGCTCACGTTTGTCGGCTACACGATCATTTTCTCAATCGGCACAACAAGAATTCCCTGGGCGCCTGCTGCTTTTAATTTTTCAATAATTTCCCAGAATTCATTTTCATTTAATACACTGTGCACACTGCTCCATCCATCCACAGCAAGAGGCAGAACAGTGGGACTTTTCATGCCCGGCAATAAAGAAATAATTTCTTCCAGCTTTTCATTCGGTGCATTAAGTAAAATATATTTATTGTTTTTTGCTTTTTTTACTGCCTGTATGCGAAATAAAAGTGTATCGAGCAGTTGCCGTTGCGTCACATCAAGGTTTTGATTTTTTATCAATACTGCCTGTGAATGCAAAATAGTTTCTGCTTCTTTCAGTCCATTCATAAAAAGCGTAGAACCGCTGCTCACCAAATCACAGATAGCATCTGCCAAACCTATGCCCGGCGCTATTTCCACGCTTCCGCTTATTTCGTGAATTTCTGCATCAATATTTTTTTCCGCAAGAAATTGTCTGACGAGAACCGGGTAACTCGTTGCAATACGTTTTCCTTTTAAAAAACCGGCATCTTTATATTCTTCATGACGCCGGATAGCAACAGAAAGACGGCATTTACCAAATCCTAATTTTTCAACCACTTCCACTTTCTTCTTCTTTTCATATACCACATTCTCCCCCGTAAACCCAATATCTGCTACAGAATCCTCCACATATTGCGGAATATCATCATCCCGCAAAAAATAAACTTCCAAGGGGAAATTGCTGGCTTCACTTTTCAGCTTGTTCACACCATTACTTATCTCTATGCCGCATTCTTTCAGCAGCTTTAATGAATCTTCATGCAACCTGCCCGCTTTCTGAATGGCAACCTTGAGAACCATGATCAATTGTATTTAGATTATAATAATTATACTTTCAAATTTTTTCTGTTACTCGTTTATACGCAAACATCACATAATAGAAATAAAAAAAGCTCACCTTGCGGTAAGCCCTTCTGTAATATGCCTGTACATACACAATAACACCGGCTTACCTTTCGGGTAAGAAATGATGGTGATAAAAGTGTACATGAAATTTCATGGGGCAAAAATAGAGCAAGAAAGCATTCGGACAAATTTATTCTGAAAACTTTGAGCAGCCGGTTATATCATCTCTGTGGAAAAAATGGAAATCCGGCTTAGGTGCTTTACTTTTGCAGGCGTTTTGCAGTTTAATGTTCAAAGTCTGAAGTTTAAAGTAGTTGAACATTACATACCAAACATTCAGATTTTAAAAAATACTTATGGCTGGTCAATTAAAGGAAGTTCGTAACCGCATCAAATCCGTTCAGTCCACACAGCAAATTACCAAAGCGATGAAGATGGTGAGTGCTGCAAAATTACGAAGGGCACAGGATGCCATCTTACAAATGCGTCCCTATGCTAAGAAGTTGCAGGAAATGCTTAGCAATATTGTCAGTAATGTGGAAGGAGACCTGAGCCTGAAGTTAGCAGAGGAAAGACCTGTGGGAAAGGCTCTCCTGATCGTCATTACCAGTGACCGGGGATTATGTGGCGCCTATAATTCCAACCTGATAAAACTGGCGAAACAAACGATTGCTGAAAAATACAAAGTACAGTATAAAAAGGGAAATGTGGCTATCTGGAATATTGGCAAGAAAGGATTCGAAAGCTTAACCAAAGCGGGATACAAAACCAATGATTCATTTAAAGATATTTTCCTGCATCTCAGTTTTGAAAATGTGCAATCAGCAGCAAAAGCCTCTATGGTCGCTTTTGAGAATAAGGAATTTGATGCAGTGGAAATTATTTTCAGTGAGTTCAAAAATGCAGCTACACAGCGCTTTATCTGTGAACAATTTCTGCCTGTTCCAAAAGTGCCGAAAAAACAAGGTCAGAAAAAAGCTGATTTTATTTTCGAACCCGATAAGGAGCAACTGATTGCAGAACTAATGCCCAAAATCCTGAATACACAATTGTACAAAGCCGTTCTTGACGCAAATGCCAGTGAGCATGGGGCACGCATGACAGCTATGGACAAAGCCAGTGAGAATGCAAATGAATTACTGAAAACACTCAGAATTTCTTATAACCGTGCCCGGCAGGCTGCTATTACAACAGAATTGACCGAGATAGTAAGCGGCGCTGCTGCGTTGAAAGGATAAGGAATAAATTTAAAAATTTGAAAATTTGAAAATACCGGTATAATTGTTTTACATTTTCAAATTGTTGAATTTTCAAATTTTCAAATTATTTACATGGAACTTAGCCTCATCATACCACATATCGAAGCCTTGATTTTTGCAAGTGAGAAGCCGCTCACGAATATGGAAATTCTTGAACTCATCAACAATGCATTCGGCTTTATGGAGGAACGCATTACGCCTGCACAAGTTCAAAGCTGCATGGAAGGCATCCTGGAAAAATACAACTCGGAATTTTATGCGTTTGAAGTAAAAGAAAGCGGTGGCGGCTGGCAATTCCTGACTAAAAAGGATTTTCATAAAACCATTGCCCAACTGAATGGTGAAAAATTCCTGAAGCGCCTCTCCACTGCAGCCCTCGAAACACTTTCCATCATCGCTTACAAACAACCCGTAACTAAAGGCGAAATAGAATCAATTCGCGGGGTAAACAGTGATTACAGCATTCAGAAATTGCTGGAAAAAGAACTTATCGTTATTACCGGGCGCAATGAAAATCTTCCTGGCAAACCGCTGGTGTATATTACATCCAGAACTTTTATGGATTATTTCGGTATCAACTCTGCTGATGATTTACCAAAAATAAAAGAAGTGTTTGCAGAGAGTCTCGTCGAGCCAACTATCATACGAGGCGGGCAAAGCCAAGAAAATTCTGACAGAGAGAATGCACTGGAAAATATTTTATCTGTTGACAGCAATGGTGACCTGATTGAGCATGACGATGATGCAGCACAAAAAAATGATGTGACTGCCGCAAGTGTTGATGAATTAAAGAATGATGAGCAAAGCAACGAAGCAGGAAGATCAGAACAAAATCCGGAACATACAAATGAATGATAATTATTTTTGACAGGAAGACAACAACAGTTTGATATTAATGTTTATGTATGCTTCATCCAAATCCATTTATAAAACTTATCCAGTCCTGCTGACGCAGGACTTATTTTTTATTCAATTATCTTCGTCCTATGTCGCAGGTTTTAACAAGAGTGCAACTGATTGAAGCGGCCAATGAATTTGGTACGCCTCTGTATGTTTATCATGCAGAAAGGATTGCTGATCAGTTTAATGAATTAAAGACAGCTTTTTCAGGCTGCAAAACAAAATTCTTCTATGCCTGCAAGGCTTTGACCAATATCAATATCCTGAAGCTGATGAAGCAATTGGGCGCCAATCTCGATTGTGTCAGTATAAACGAAGTAAACCTTGGATTGAAGGCAGGGTTTGAGCCAAAGGAAATTTTATTTACACCAAATTGTGTAGATTTTGAAGAAATAGAAGCGGGCAAATCACTCGGTGTGAATATTAATATAGATAATATTTCCATGCTTGAACGATTTGGTAATAAATTCGGGAATGCTTATCCTGTTTGCATCCGCCTCAATCCGCATATTATGGCAGGCGGAAATTTTAAAATATCCACCGGTCATGTGGACAGTAAATTTGGAATCTCGATTCACCAGATACGGCACATCGAAAGAGTAGTAAAAACAACCAATCTTCATGTAAACGGCATCCATATACATTCCGGCAGCGAGATAAAAGATGTGAATGTTTTTATTGAAGGTCTCGAAATGATGCTGGAAACAGCAATGCATTTTCCGGATATTGAATTTATTGACCTTGGCAGCGGTTTCAAAGTGCCTTATTACGATGATGATGTAAGGACAGATGTATATGCGCTCGGTCAAAAAGTCTGTGAAGCTTTTGCAGCCTTTAAAGAAGAAACAGGTAAATCGCCGGAGATATGGTTTGAACCGGGAAAATTTTTAGTGAGTGAAGCCGGGTATTTTGTGGTAAAAGCCAATGTGATAAAGCAAACTCCTGCAACCGTTTTTGTCGGGGTTAACAGCGGCTTCAATCATCTGATAAGGCCTATGTTTTATGAAGCATTTCACCGTATAGAAAACATCAGTAACCCTGGCGGCCCGGAAAGAATTTACACCGTTGTAGGCAACATTTGCGAAACGGATACATTCGCGTGGGACAGAAAAATAAATGAAGTGAGGGAAGGCGATTATCTCGCCTTTTACAACGCCGGCGCTTACGGTTTTGAAATGAGCAGCAACTTCAATTCGAGGCTTAAACCGGCTGAGGTTTTATTAAAAGAGAGCAAACCATATTTAATAAGAAAAAGAGATGAATTCGAAGACCTGTTGAAAAACCAGATAGAAGTTTTGTAAGCAGGAAACAAAATAAAAGGAACAAGATGCAAGATACAAGATACAGGTTACAAGATACAGGTTACAAGGGCAAAAAACAAGTGAACAGCAACTGGTAACTTGTAACCCGCATCCTGAAAATAGCCGATGGTCAATATTCAAATGACAGCCCTCAAGGGGTTGAGGCTTATGATCGAAATCCGTGATATAAAAAAATCTTTTGGCGATAAAGTGGTCATTGATGGCATCAGCGCTGTAATGGAAGCAGGCAAATGCAATCTCATCATAGGATCAAGCGGCAGCGGAAAGACAGTGCTTACCAAGTGTATAGTGGGGTTATTCAAGCCTGATACCGGTGAAGTCCTCTACAATAGTGAAGATATGTTGCACATGTCTGACGAAGAACGAAAATTTCTCCGGCAGCAGATAGGAATGCTGTTTCAGGGTTCTGCTTTATTTGATTCCATGACGGTTGAACAAAATGTGATGTTTCCGCTCGATATGTTTTCTAAAATGAAATATAAAGAAAGAAAAAACCGGGTGAATGAAGTGCTCGAAAAAGTAAACCTGAAAGATGCCAACAAAAAATTTCCTGCGGAAATAAGCGGAGGTATGAAGAAGAGAGTGGGAATTGCACGGGCGCTTGTTTTAAATCCGAAATATCTTTTCTGCGATGAGCCAAACAGCGGGCTTGACCCGCAAACTTCACTGCTGATTGACAAGCTTATCAGAGAGATCACTACAGAATTTAATACCACTACTATTGTTGTAACGCATGACATGAACAGCGTGATGGAGATCGGCGACCATATTATCTATATTGCTGAAGGCAGGAAAGAGTGGGAAGGCAATAACACGGAAATTATTTTCAGTAAAAACAAATTACTGAACGAATTTATTTTTGCTTCAGAATTTCTGCAGGACGCCAAAGACATGCGCATGCTGGAAGCCAAAGGCAAAATTGACAATAACAGGAATATGGATGAGATGCTGAAATAAGATACGGGGAAAATTATCTGCATGTTAGACGTCAAAATTCCTGTTTCAGTAAACTTTAATTACTCATTGAGGAATTTCTTCAATTATACTTTTATATCCGCAGGCAATGCCCTGACGGCGAAATTACCCAAACAAAATAGCCCCGCATTTTAAGCGAGGCTTGTTATTATATCTGCAAAATCAATTCAAACAATTTTATTCATGCTTTCTTTATTTTACTTCTTCAAACTCAGCGTCAGTCACTGTTTCGCCGCCGCCTTGCGGCCCGCTTCCGTCTGTTTGTGATCCATTTCCGGTCGGTCCAGCCTGGGCGCCTGCTGATTGTGCTTTATACAATTCTTCGCTCGCAGCAGTCCATGCATTATTCAGTTCTGCCGAAGCCGTGTCAATTGCGTTTATATCCTGTATTTTATGCGCTTCTTTCAATTTATTCAGAGCCGTTTCTATCGGCACTTTTTTATCAGCAGGTATTTTATCGCCAAATTCTTTCAGTTGCTTCTCCGTCTGGAATACAAGACTGTCAGCATGATTCAGCTTATCCACTTTTTCACGGGCTACTTTATCTTCGGCTTCATGTGCTTTTGCTTCGTTTTTCATTTTTTCAATTTCTTCTTTGCTTAAACCGCTTCCTGCTTCTATGCGTATCTTCTGTTCTTTGCCGGTACCTTTATCCTTAGCACTTGCATGTAATATACCATTGGCATCAATATCAAATGTTACTTCAATCTGAGGTATGCCACGTGGTGATGGCGGGATGCCATCGAGATTAAATATACCGAGACTCTTGTTTTGATTTGCCATTGGTCTTTCACCCTGCAATACATGTATCTGCACACCCGGCTGATTATCGCTGGCCGTAGAGAATATTTCGGTTTTCTTTGATGGAATAGTGGTATTGCTTGCGATCATTGTCGTCATTACGCCACCGAGCGTTTCAATACCGAGGCTGAGCGGTGTTACATCAAGCAGCAATACATCTTTCACTTCACCCGTTAAAACGGCTCCCTGTATGGCAGCGCCAACTGCTACTACTTCATCCGGATTTACTCCTTTATGTGGTTTCCTGCCAAAGAATTTTTCCACCAGTTCCTGTACTTTAGGAATACGGGTAGAACCTCCCACCAGTATCACTTCATCAATCTGGGAAGTGCTGTAACCGGCATCTTTTAATGCCTGTTCACAGGGCTTAAGACATCTTGCAAACAGGGCATCGCTCAGTTGTTCAAATTTAGCACGGGTCAGTTTCTTCACAAGATGCTTTGGTACGCCATCCACAGCAGTGATATATGGTAAATTAATTTCAGTTTCGGTTGAAGAACTCAACTCAACCTTTGCTTTTTCAGCAGCATCTTTTAAACGCTGCAATGCCATAGGATCTTTACGAAGATCAATAGCTTCTTCTTTTTTGAATTCATCTGCCAGCCAGTCCATGACCAGCTTGTCAAAGTCATCTCCACCGAGGTGCGTGTCGCCGTTGGTTGATTTTACTTCAAATACACCATCACCCAGTTCGAGTATAGAAATATCAAAAGTACCGCCACCCAGGTCGAATACTGCGATCTTCTGATCTTTATGTTTCTTGTCAAGACCATAAGCTAATGCAGCCGCAGTAGGTTCGTTCACAATACGGCGAACGTTCAGTCCTGCAATTTCGCCTGCTTCTTTAGTGGCCTGCCTTTGAGCATCATTAAAATAAGCCGGAACGGTTATCACGGCTTCATTCACTTCCTGCCCCAGGTAATCTTCGGCAGTTTTCTTCATTTTTTGAAGGACCATAGCAGATATCTCCTGCGGGGTGTACAATCTTCCATCTATATCTATACGAACGGTATTATTGTCACCTTTTACCACCTTGTAGCTCCAGTGACTTATTTCTTCGGTTACTTCGTCATACCTGCGGCCCATAAAACGCTTCACACTCGTGATAGTGTTATGCGGGTTTGTAATGGCCTGGCGCTTTGCCGGGTCGCCTACTTTTCGCTCGCCATTTTTAAGGAACGCCACAACAGAAGGCGTGGTACGGCGGCCTTCATCATTGGCAATCACGACAGGTTCACTGCCTTCCATAACGGCTACACAACTGTTGGTTGTTCCAAGGTCTATGCCTATAATTTTTCCCATATTAAATTGTCTCTTTTGTGGTTAGTATTCAGAATTTTACCAGTTTCCTTGTCAATCATTATGCCATGAGGAAAGAAAGTGAAAAATTGGCAGGCTATACGATTGAAAATTACAGATTGAAAATTTGAAAAATTTAAAAAGAACATGATTCGTCATATTGTATTTTTCGGTTTTGAAGTAATGACAGGTAAAGCTCCGGCTGAATACGGATATCATTTGTTCTTTATTTCCCCTTCCTGACAACAGGATAAGCGATTCAGCAATTTTAAAGAAGCTTGTAAATTCAATCATCCTTAAATTTATGATACAAAACAGTCATTATGCCAAATACATTATCCCAAAAATTAAAAATAAAGGAAGAGTATATCCTGCTTACAATTCATGCACCTGGTAATTTTAAAGAGCAGTTTGAACCATTGCCAAATGGAGTAAAAATTTCAGACTCTTCCAAAAATTACAACCAGGTGCACTGGTTCGTGGCAAACAAAGCATTGCTTGAAAAAGAACTCGATAAGGTATTGCTGTTGATTAAAAATGATATAACCTGCTGGGTATATTATCCCAAGGGAACGTCAAAAATGCAAACTGATCTTACAAGAGACAAAGGGTGGGATGCATTATTAAAACATGATGAGCTTACCTGGATAAACCTTATTTCATTTGATGATACGTGGAGTGTTTTCGGATTTCGGTTAAAAACTGAAGCTGATAAAAAGAAAGAGGCAAAACCCAAGGAACCCCCCATCTTCGGCTATATTGATGCAAAAGCGAAAACAATCCGGCTGCCTGATGACCTTGCGGAGGCATTGAAGAAAAACAAAAAAGAGGAAGAATTTTTCAACAACCTTTCATTTACCAACCGCAAAGAATATGTGGAATGGATCATAACTGCTAAAAGAGAAGAGACGAGAATGCAAAGAGTAAAAGATGCCATAGAACGCATGGGTAAAGGATGGAAAAATCCGACAAACAGGTAATTCATTCCCTTTAACTTTGCACGCATGGCGCCACTGACCAACGATATTTACGAACGCATTGTATCTGCAAAACTGTATATTGATGGAAATTTCGATCAGAATATAAATCTTGAAGCTATTTCACAACAGGCATACATTTCACGCTTTCATTTTCATCGTTTGTTTTCCCGGGTTTATCGTATAACACCACATCAGTACCTCACACAAAAAAGACTGGATATGGCAAAAGAATTGCTGGCGAAAGAAGGCATCAGTATAACCGAAGTATGCAACTGCGTTGGCTTTGAAAGCCTCGGTTCATTCAGTACTTTATTTAAAAAAGAAAGTGGTTATGCCCCGCAACTTTACCGGAATCTTGCTTACCTGAAAAAGAGACTTGGCAAAGAACAACCCAAAAAATTTATCCCTCATTGTTTTATTGACACTTATAAGTTCGATAAATAATCCCGGAAATTTTTTCTATTCGTTCCATGGCATTTTCAAATATTCAAATTAATAAAAGCAATTTTCAAGAACTCTTTTAACGGTAAAAGTTTTAGTTTCATTCTCTAAAATTATTTGTTATGATCACCAAAATGTCTCACACTTCTTTGTTTGTGCTTGACCAGGACAAAGCCTACGATTTTTATGTAAATAAACTTGGGTTTAAAGTAAATACTGATGTTACCATGGAAAATGGTTTTCGCTGGCTTACGCTAAATCCGCCAGAGCAGCCAGACCTTGAGATTGCAATTTTATTGCCGTTACATGAAGGCATGCAGTATGATGAAGAAACCAGGAATGCTTATAAGGTATTACTTGAAAAAGGAGCATTGGGTGCAGGTGTTTTATATACACCTGACTGCAGAGCCACATACGAAGAACTGAAAGCTAAGGGAGTTGTTTTTAAGAGCGAACCAAAGGAGCAATTCTACGGAATTGAAGCCATTATCACAGATAGCTGCGGCAACTGGTTCAGTATGACCGGGCCGAAAGAAACCTGATTGCTTTTTCAGAATGATTTTTAAATGCTTCATGCACTTGTCTGTCTTTAACTGCATGAGGCATTTTATTTTTTTGTTACTGTATAAAAACATCAGTGTGAACCAAATATTTTTGTCACACTTATGTTTTACATTAAGCCTATATAAAATTTATCAAAAAAGATTATGGCTTTTACAATAAATTTGGAGCACAAGCCAACTTAGCTCAGCAGGTAGAGCAGCACATTCGTAATGTGCGGGTCGTCAGTTCGATTCTGATAGTTGGCTCTTATGTGAAACCTGTAATTAAACCTATAAGGTTTTTGAAACCTTATAGGTTTTTGTAGCATGAACTTACAGCGAAACATATTGCTTATCATTGTCATTCTCTTTTTGGCCGTGGTTTTTGTAAGCGGTTGCAGCAGCAGGAATGAACTCAACCGCCATCCCTCACAAATCTATTATTCAAAACATGCACGTTGCCGTATGGGCTGCAGGCATATAGATGAAAATGAAGTGAAAGAAATTATGCAGGATGGAAAAATAAATTATGCGAAAAGCGAATTGAACGCATCAGACTCATGCAGACAGAAATATGCAATGGAAGGCTATAGCCACGACAATCAGCATCTGCGCATCATTTTTGCTTCATGCAATGGTGCAGTAACAGTTGTCACTGTAATTGACCTGGGCTATGAATGGCCTTGCGATTGCAGATAAAGGAATAGAAGTCATTAAGAAGGCAGTTAAAAGATTATCTTGTAAAGAATAGGGAAAAAGTCAGGATAAATCAGGAACTAATCTCAATTCTAAACTGCTTGTTGTCTATATTGCAGATGATAATATTTTTTCAGTAACCATCTTTTATACAGTTCCTTACATTATTCTAATCAATGCTTATGAAAAAAATATTCTTAAGACTATTCGCCTTTGCGATCATCATCGCCTTCACAATTAAGTTATCATCCCTGGTCAATGCACAATCTCCTGCCTTCAAAGTACTCGTAGTTGCTTCACTTGCGAAAGATCATGTAAGGATGATGGACAGCGCCCAACCTTTTTTTGAAAAAATGGCGATGGAAAATAATTTCAGCCTTGACTTTACAAAAGATACTGCTGTGATCAATGACAGTAACCTTGCCCGTTATGACGTATTCATACAATTGCATCTTGCACCATTTGATATGTCATACAGCCAGCAGGCAGCGTTGCAAAAATTTATAGAATCAGGCAAGGGCTGGGTGGGGATACATGCTGCGGGATTAACCGGCAGGCAGTTTAAAGATTCCACACATATATACTGGCAATGGTTTGAGGACTGTATGGGTGGTATCGTCTATTCGCCACACCCGAAATTCCAGGAAGGTGTGCTTGTTATTGAAGACCATAATCATCCTGCCACAAAAAACCTTCCTGCAAAATTTGCAATAGCAGATGAATGGTATGAATTTAATAAAAGCCCCCGCGGCAATGTGCGTGTGCTTGCAAGCGCCGATGAGAGCACATATACACAAAACAAACCTATGGGTGATCATCCAATGATATGGACGAATGAAAAATATGCAAGGATGATTTACATCTGTCCGGGTCATGATCCTTCTGTATTGCGGAATAACGATTATGTAACATTGCTGCATGATGCCATTCTCTGGGCTGCTTCTCCTGCAACGGTCAAGTAATATATACCGGAGAGATTTTTATTTTTACATCACCCTTCTGCAGAACAGGTACTAAATGATATTCACAATGACCTGAACAACGCTTAAACTTTGCGTTTAACATTATAAGGCTTATTTTGCAGGCTCTGACAATAAAAATCCAGGTATAAAATCCGCCTGTCAGCACACAGGTTGTAAACCGTACATTGAATGGCTATTCTAAAGTTCCGTATCTATTTTGAAGATGATGATGCTGTGTATCGGGATATTGCGATAAAGCATACGCAGACATTCCTTGATTTACATTTTGCAATTCTGAAAGCGTGGGAGTTTGACAGTAAACACCAGGCCACTTTTTACCGAAGCAATGATAACTGGCAGCGTGGCCGTGAAATATCTTTTGAAAGATATGATAAGCCTTACAAGGCAGAACCATTGATTATGTCATTTACTGCCATTGGCACTGAAATACGTGATACCAATCAGAAATTTATTTATGCGTACGATTTCAATAAAACCTGGACTTTTCTTGTAGAACTGATAGGCGTGAGTAAAGAAGAAAGCAGCAAGGTTGCATATCCAGTGGTTACACGTGTGGAGGGGATTGGCCCCCAGCAATATGGCACCCGCAGTCTGCTGGGCGATAAATTTATAGATATTGAGGAAAAATACGATCTCCCTAAAACCAGCGAAGGCTTTGCGGAGGAAGGAGAAGAAACCCAAAATGAAGAAGAAACCGGTTCAGATACAAACGGTTCAGAGGAAGACAACAGTGAAAACGGTGAATATTAAGAAACTGTAAACATTGCATTAAATCTTTTTTATTTCCACAGACTTCCTAATTTGGCAGTTTGAATATATGTTTTACGGAAGCCGGCTACCTGCCCGGTCTATGCATTTTTGCACATTTTTTTGTTTGTAAAGCGTCATGCTATTCTGTCGGGCTGTGATGTATTTTATCAATCATATATCGGCAATTTATGACTGCTGTATATATTTATGATATTTGCTGTGATATCATAGCTATTGCTGAAAAATGAATACGAAAAAAGAGTTGGAATATAGGGCGGTAATTTTAAAGCCGGCATCGGTTTATTATTAATTTTTTGGATATGCAGACTCCACTGGAGAAATATTTTGCACAGCGTGTAAAGAATCTTTTCAACCATCTGCACGATTTTGAATTGATAGGTGATGAAAGGTCTATGCATGATCTGAGAGTGGAAATGAAAAAGCTGCGTGCTGTTATCAGGTTTTTAAGGCAGGTATATCCGCGTCAAAAATTAAAAAGACCGGCGCATTTGCTTCGTTCTATTTTCCAGGTAGCGGGAGAAATAAGGGAGTGCCAGATTCTCCAGCAATGGCTTCGTAAACATGAATTCGCAGTAATAGAAAAAACATATTATCCGTCCGAGAAGATGGATACAATGATGCAGGCTTTCAAAAATAATTGCAATACGTATAAGGATAATTTTAAAGAGATCATTGAGCAAACAAGTGAATATGTACAAAACACGAATGAAATTTTAGCTGAACAATATTTTACAGAGCTGAATGCACAAGTGGAGAAAAATTGCCGGAAGAACCTTTCCGCAACCGACTGGCATGAGTTGCGTAAACTCATCAAACAAAGAATGTACGCATACAATTGGCTGCATCATGAAAATGAAAATGACGACCCCTTGTTTTCTTATTATCACAAACTGCAGGAGGCCATCGGGCTGTGGCATGACCTTGAAATCATCAAAGAAGCTTTTTCACAAAAGCAGATCTACCTTTCACAGGATATAGAAGTACAGAAAGATTTCAGCCGTGCCTGGGAAAAACTTTCTCATTCACTTAAATACCGTGAAAAAATTGTGGAGGAATTACTTGCAAAACAGGAGCTTTTGCAGGAACGGCTATGATGTAGTTTTGCTCCGCTATTTTTTTTCCAAAACCAGGTTTCCTAATGTTGCACTGCTCAATGTTATCTTTGTTGATCCATCATTGATCGTCCCGCTGTAGGAACCACTTTTTGGATCCGCTGTATTGTCGTAAGTGAACTGGATATTATGGTTTGTAAAAGACCCAGTAAAATGAAACTGGTTTCCTCCTGAATTTTCATTCCCCTCAAAGGAAGAAGTGTTGGCGCCTGTGGTGTAATTAAAAAAGAAAAATTCATTCGTATCATCTGCAGTATTCGCCCATGTCGCCACAAGATCAGGGATGAATATAGAATCACCTCCGCTTTTACCGCAGTTGAAATTAAATGTACCGATGAAGACCAATACGATTGGCAAAAGCGACTTGATTTTGTTTTTCATAGTTTGAAAATTTTATGGTGAAAAAATCAGTTTGAAAATTCTTTTTGAAATTGGGTATTCATTTCCCTCAGCCTTGCCAGCATTTCTTCGAGTGATGGCATAAAGGCAGCAATGCCCTGCTGAATTTGTTGCTTCAGTTCTTTACTTTTATTGCCAGCGGTGAAATAATCTCTTATCTGTTTTATAATGTCCATCAACTTTAAAATTTTTGTGTTATGCAGTGTGTCAAGTGTATAAGTGATCAGCAAATGAAAATAATGACTGAGCGAATCATCCTGCCAATATCTCGAAATAAATTTTTCATAGTTCGTCCGCTGCGCACTCAATTCGCTGAATGAATGGTTGTATTGCGTGATGGCATCACTCAACTGCAGCAATGCCGATGAATTTTCAAAAGCATAATCAGAAGTGTAACGAAAAGCTATCCCGAGATTAACTGCCCTGTCGGTAAACTCATTTAATATCCGTGTGATTTCAGGAAAATATCTGTCCTTCCCCTCCTGCAATTGCTTTGCATTCTCCAGGTCTGTTTGCGAATAGTTTAGCTGGAGCATCAAATGTGTAAGTGAATCTATTTTTTGATCAAGATAATTTCTTAGCTCGATATTGTTTTGAGCATTTCTTTCTTTTGTGAGGGAAAGGAATGCTTTGATATAAGTATTGTCTTCAGGGCTGCCGATAATTATTTCAGGTAATTCATTCAGATCACGTGGCACGGGCACATGACCGCCCAAAGGATATAATATTGTATAAACAGTTTGCTGCAGCGCCACTGTTGCATAAGTTCTGGAATTATCAAGAGCCAATACAAAAATACCCGCATCATTTGTTGTAGCTTTCTCATCATTCACCAGTACGCTGAATTGTTTCATGATGCCTTTCTTATTGTGAATAACCCTGCATTTGAATGCAAAAGTGTTTTGTGCATTCACGATTGAATTGGTTAAACCAAAGCAAAATAATATCATCCATTTACACAAACGCATATCAGCGCAGTTGTACAGTGATCGGAACTTTTTCAGAAAGTGTAACAAGGTTATCATAACTGAGTTTACCGGTTATATAAACTCTTAATGATA
>JAHEZC010000150.1 GCA_023251275.1 Parafilimonas sp.
TTTCTTTTCATCCCATTTAGGTCGAATAGCAGCAGTGTCAATATTTTCAGGCATTGCAAAAAAGAAGGATGCCTGCTGCAAAAAATAGTGCAGTAATACACAACGCTCCTTCACAAGTTCAATTACTTTATCCAGTTTTGTATCATCATCAATCACAATATTATTTTTTTCAAACACATCTTTAACCTTAAATCTTAAACCTTCGACCTCAAACTTCTTTATCCATTCATGATTGAACCATTTTGCTTTTTCATAATCAAATTTCGCCCCGCCTTTATGCACACGCTCCATAGAAAATTTTTCGACCAATTCATCCAAAGAAAAAATTTCCTGGTCAGTGCCCTCATTCCAGCCAAGCATGGCAAGCATGTTGACAAATGCTTCGGGCAAAAACCCTTTTTCGCGAAAACCTTCTGCAAATTCACCTGTACGCGGGTCTGTCCAGTTCATCGCAAATACAGGAAAGCCAAGCCTATCCCCATCACGCTTACTGAGTTTACCCTTGCCATCAGGTTTTAATATTAAAGGAAGGTGCGCCCATTGCGGCATATTCTCCAAACCAAATAAATATTTCCAAAGCAATACATGCACAGGTGCGGAAGGCAACCATTCTTCACCGCGGAATGCATGCGTTATCTCCATCAAATGATCATCCACTACCACTGCAAGATGATAGGTAGGCATGCCATCTGCCTTCAGCAATACCTTATCATCTGATTGTGATGAATTAAAGCTGACTTCACCCCGTATCATGTCTGTGAATTTCACTTCTTCGTTCACGGGCATTTTTATACGGATAACATGCGGCACATTTTCATTCAATAATTTCTGTGTCTCACTATCGCTGATGGTAAGCGAATTTCTCATTCTTTCTCTTGACAAATGATCATATTGAAAATTGGGTATTTCTTTCCGTTTTACTTCCAGCTCTTCCGGCGTGTCAAATGCATAATAAGCATGGCCATCTTTCACCAATTGCTCCGCATATTGCCGGTATATTTCTTTTCTTTCACTTTGCCTGTATGGCGCGTAATGGCCTCCAGCTATGGGGCTTTCATCCGGCTCAAGTCCGCACCAGCGTAATGTTTCAAAGATGTATTCTTCTGCCCCCGTCACAAAGCGTGACTGGTCTGTGTCTTCAATGCGGAGCACAAAATCGCCTCCATGATGTTTTGCAAATAAATAATTATATAATGCCGTTCTTACGCCACCTAAATGCAAGGCACCTGTCGGCGATGGTGCAAAACGCACTCTTACTCTTTTATCCATAGGCAGCAAAGATACAGGGAGAGTAAAGAATAATGCAATGAAGGAGGGATAGTAAAGTGTGAAGTTTGAAGTGCGAATATTCAAGGATGACAACCTTCGGGAGGTTACCATCCTATCCATCAAATTATCGAACTTCGCCAGACAATTATTAAAAGGAGTAAAATGAAAATCAATAAGGCGTGGCATGAAAAAAATGTAATGCCGAAAAATCCAGGTTTCGAACAAAGAGTGAAATGGCACCTCGAACATCAGAAGCATTGTACATGCCGGCCTATTCCCGGTAAACTTGCAGAAGAAATGAAAAAGAAAGGCATTAAGTTCTGAAAATGGGTCAATGATTCAAAGCATGAATAGTTATTTGCCAAAACCTGCACTTCCATTCTTAATATCAGAAGCGTAAAATCCGACAATTTATCCCGTTAGCTATTTTGTTTTTTGAATCCATGTTTTAAGATTTCGTCCCGCAAATAAAAGGAAACGGCTACATTATTTTATTTTGAATAATTTGAAATATGAACTGATTAAATTTACCGAAATTTTTTGCTGATGAATTTGATTGAGGAATTACGCTGGCGTGGCTTAATACAGGACATAGTGCCCGGAACAGAAGAACAGCTAAATAAAGAAATGACTGCCGGATATATCGGCTTTGATCCTACTGCCGATAGTCTTCATATAGGAAGCCTCGTACCTATTTTACTTCTTGTGCATTTACAGAAGGCAGGCCATAAACCTTTTGCTTTAGTAGGAGGTGCTACAGGCATGGTGGGTGACCCGAGCGGGAAAAATGAGGAACGAAACCTGTTAAGCGAAGAAATCCTCAAACATAATGAGGAAGGTGTAAAAAAACAGTTGGGAAAATTTCTTGATTTTGATGAAAGCAAGCCTAACTGTGCGGTAATGGTAAACAATTATGACTGGTTTAAGGACATGCATTTTCTTACATTCATCCGCGACGTAGGCAAACACATCACAGTGAGTTATATGATGGCCAAAGAGAGCGTGAAAAAAAGAATTGAAAGTGAAGCAGGCATCAGCTTTACAGAATTTACCTACCAGTTGATCCAGGGTTATGATTTTTACTGGCTCTATATGCATCACAACTGCAAACTGCAGATGGGTGGAAGCGATCAATGGGGAAATATCACTACCGGCACAGAACTGATCCGCCGTATCGGGGGTGGTGAAGCTTATGCCTTTACCTGTCCTTTGCTGACGAAATCCGATGGGGGAAAATTCGGCAAAACAGAAAAAGGAAATCTATGGCTTGATTCTGAAAAAACTTCCCCTTATCAATTTTACCAGTTCTGGCTGAATGCTGCCGATGATGATGCAAAGAAATGGATCATGATATTTACTTTTTTATCAAGGGCAGAAATTGATGAACTGATTGCAGCACAGAATAGTGACCCATCGCAACGCCTGCTGCAAAAGAAGCTTGCAAAAGAAATTACCATCTTTGTACATGGCGAAGACGAATACAATAAAGCACTTGAAACAACAGAAAAACTGTTTGCAGCACATACTTCTTCTCCGGAAGACCTGAGTGAAGACGATCTGGAAAATATGGAAGGCGTCCTGAAAGTTGAATGTGATTTGTCGAGGCTGAATGAAGGGATTGATATTATTTCTTTCCTGGCAGAAACCGGCATATTCCCCAGCAAAGGCGAGGCCAGAAAAATGATTCAAAACGGAGGCGTAAGCCTGAACAGGAACAAAATAACTGATATTGCAGTGAAACTTAACGGGTCTTTGCTTCTGCATAACAGGTATATTTTAATTCAAAAAGGGAAAAAGAATTTTTACCTCGTAAAAGCCCTGTAATCTGTATGTGGATAACCACGTGAATAACACTGCATTTAACTGTAAAACGGGTGCATAACAAACACTAAAAAAATTTGGAAAACGGGGTATCGGGAATGTATCTTTATTTTACAATTGAGGCGCAGGAAATCCTTCAACAAGATGGAACGCAAATCAAGGGGTTGCGGAAGTCCCTCAAAAGACGGAAACAACGCGAAAGCATCGGGTTAGTAAGTGTATAAGTCTGAGCAATCAGGCAAATATATGGATACGACACTTGGTGCTTTCTTTTTTATTTATAGTTAACCTGTCTCTCACCCCTCCCTCAATTATCTTTACATTAGCCATCAAAGTTTCATGCACGTATATTTTATTTCAGGCCTTGGCGCGGATAAAAGAACATTTCAATTTCTTGATCTTTCCTGGTGCAACCCGGTATTTACAGAATGGCCGGAACCACAGGAAGCTGAAACTTTAGCCCGGTATGCTTTAAGACTGAAGGAAACTATCCCGGAAGAAAAACCGGTTATAGTGGGTTTATCGTTTGGCGGTATGCTTGCGACCGAAATTGCGAAAGCCTGTAACCAGTCAAATGCAATAATAATATCAGGTGCAAAAACATTTAAAGAAATTCCCCCGGTGTACAGGGCAGGGAAATATTTCCCGGTGTACAGATGGCTGCCGCACAAGTTCATAAAAAATATTAATAAAGATTCGGAATGGTTTTTCGGTATCAAAAGCACTGCTGTGAGAAAATTATTCAAAACTATAATCGAAGAAACCAATCTGAATTTTACAGAATGGGCTATTGATGCTATACTCAACTGGAAAAATGAAATAATTCCTCCCAACATTACCCACATTCACGGTACTGCAGACCGGATTTTACCTTATAAGTATGTAAAAGCGGATTATGCAATTGCTGGTGGCGGGCACTTAATGGTCATGGAAAATGCTACAGAAATTTCCCGGCTTTTGAAAAAGATAATTCTGAACGATCAGGGAGAAAAATGATTTCTATTTCAACTCCTTTTTCATCAGCCAGTCGGTTTGCTCATCGGCGCCCAGCCGGAATATCTGTTCGCCAAAAATCTCAAATCCTGCTTTCTCATAAAAGCGAATGGCACTAAGGTTTTTTTTCCATACTCCTAACCATATCACTTCATAGTGCATTTCCTTAGCTTTTTCTTCACAAGAAGTCATTAAAGCATACCCGATCTTCAATCCATGGAACTGCTGCAGTACATAAATTCGTTCAATTTCAATTTGTTTTTTTTCCGCTAACTCCGGTTGCTTTTTTGCAGTTCTCATTTTAGCAAATCCTGTTGCAACATCATCCCCAACTGCAATAAGAAAAATTGATCTTTCTTCTTCAAATTCCTGAAACAATTTTTCATCGGTGTAATACGTATTTACGTATTGCAGCATATCTTCAGCACTGTTGTAAGCGGCATAGGTTTCATAAAAAGTTTGCCTGCCCAACATGCATATCAATGGGATATCATTTACTGTGGCTATTCGAACAGAAATCAAGGAAGTAAATATTTATCAATCATTATTCAGGCGGAATATTGCAGGGCTTGCCTTTTTGCGGTCCGCCCCCATCTTCTGCACGTTTACACAAAGGCGGAAGTTTTTTATAACTATCCTCTTCAGCTTTGGAACTATCGGCATCAAAACCGGCATTGTTAATGGCAGTTCGCAGATAGTCAGGTGAAATTCTGTCAGGCACATATTGAATCCGGATGGTACCGGCATTCATGTTTATAGTCCATTTTATAATTCCTGCATCATCGTTAGGCCCTTTTTCCCTTAAAAGATAATTTTCGAATCGATCTTTACACACCCAGCATTTTAATTGTGGTACGCTTAAAGTTACCCATTGTGGTTTCTGCTGCATTATCTGCGAACGTGCAGCAATGCATGCTGCAAACAATAATGCCGTAACCAGGAATTTTTTCATGTAAAAATTATTATAGCGTTTTCTATGCAAAACTATTCAGTTTACTGCTGTGCCATTCCTTCCCAATTGGCAGGATCTTTTCTCCATTTCATCAGCACCTGTTCTGTTTCGCTGTTTACGATTCCTTTTTCCAATGCAAGTTTAATAAGCGTGTTATAATTGCTCAACGATTTAAATGTTATCCCTGCATCTGCAAAATCCTTTTCTGCTATATCAAACCCATAATTAAAAATTGAAACCATGCCAATCACTTCAATGTCTGCGTTTCGCAATATATCCACCACCTGTAAACTGCTTTTGCCTGTTGAAATCAAATCTTCCACCACAACGGTCTTTTGTCCCTTTTCAAAATAACCCTCTACCTGGTTGCCTAATCCATGCTCTTTGGGTTTTGGACGAACATATATAAAAGGCAGTTTCAACTGGTCAGCAGCCATGGCACCCCACGCAATACCGGCAGTAGCCACACCTGCAAGCAATGACGCATCAGGAAATTGTTCAAATATCACATTGCACAATTCGCTCTTGATAAAATCACGCACATAAGGGAATGACAACACTTTCCTGTTATCACAGTAGATAGGGCTTTTCCATCCGCTTGCCCATGTAAAAGGTTTCGCGGGGCTTAACTTCACCGCACCCACCTGCAATAACTTTTCAGCCACCGCTTTTTCATTCGTCATGATGCGAAGATAAGTTTCGAATGCAGATTTTGAGATTGTAAATTGCGTATAATTTCAAATTATTACAGTTATGCCTGTTAAAATAATAGCTGCCGGCGGTTTGGTTATAAATGAAAAAAAAGAGTTGCTCATGATCTTTCGCCGCGGCAAATGGGACCTGCCAAAAGGAAAATTGGATAAAGGTGAAAGGCCGGAGGAATGTGCTTTGCGTGAAGTGAAAGAGGAGACTGGAATTATGAATTTGGAATTAGGAAATTCAGCAGGGTTAACTTACCACAAATATTTTGATACACATCTACATAAAGATGTACTTAAAGAAACTCATTGGTTTGCGATGAAAGCAAACAGCAGTGCAAAATTGATTCCGCAGGCAGAAGAAGATATTGAACAGATTGTCTGGGCTGATGAAAATAAATTGAAAGAATGTTTAAAGAATACTTATCCCAATATCATTGAAATCATTGGAAAATTCAAAGAAGATAATTAATCCGACCAACAAAAAGCGTTTTAATAATTATATTTCTGCCGGCTGTCAACGATGCCTTACTGTTCGATATTGCTGCCTGTTCTGCGATCGCCTTGTTCGCGGATTATAAGCAGGCACAGCGCCAAGCCTGTCAGGCGGCGATGCTTTATCCACTTCTTTGCCAAGCATTCTTTCTATCGCAGCAAAACGGCTTTGTTCTTTTTCACTGATAAGTGTAAATGCCATACCATCTGCTTCAGCCCTTGCTGTACGGCCAATCCGATGCACATAATCTTCGCCATCATGCGGCACATCATAATTGATCACCACATCAATGGTGTCTATATCAATCCCGCGTGACAATACATCAGTAGCAACGAGTACAGGTATGCGCCCGCTTTTAAAGCCCTGCAATTTTTCTTCAC